>NZ_JBHTSF010000222.1:0-12188 GCF_042795295.1 Streptomyces sp. NPDC056486 | reverse complement strand
GGGCTGGGGGGCCGCGCGACTGCGGCGCCGCCACGCGCCGGTGGTCAGGCCCATGTTGGCACGTCTGGCCGCCGGGGGCGGCCGAGACGGGCGGCCCCCCTGTGGGGTGCCGCCCTTCGGCGTCTGTCGAGCCTCGGCGAAGAGGTCCGTTGATCAGGAGATCAGGCTCAGTAGGCGCTGTTCACGTTGTCCATCGAGCCGTACCGGTCGGCCGCGTAGTTGGCCGCGGCCGTGATGTTGGCGACCGGGTCGAGGATGTTCGTGGACGTGCCGTCGACGTGGTACGCGTCGAACGTCGGCTGGATGACCTGGAGCAGGCCGACGGACGGGGTGCCGTTGATGGCGTTGATGTCCCAGCCGTTCTTGGCGTTCGGGTCGCCCGCGGACTCACGGATGATGTTGCGGTGCAGGCCGTCGTAGGAGCCGGGGATGCCCTTGGACTTCATGATGTCCAGGGACTGGCGGATCCAGCCGTCGAGGTTGTTGGTGTAGACCGGCTTGCGCGCGGCGGCACGGCTCGCGGCTTCCTTGGCCTTGCGCTCGTCCTCGGCCTTCTTCTTGGCCGCGGCCTCCTCGTCGGCCCGCTTCTTCGCGGCGGCGTCGGCCTCGGCCTTCGCCTTCGCGGCGGAAGCGTCCTTGGCCTGCTTGTCAGCGGTGGTCTGCTGCTTGATGACGCCGGCGTGGACCGCCTGCTGGGCGTCGACGTTCTGCTTGAAGGCCACCGGGGCGGTGGACACGTTCTGGGTTCCGGCATCGGCGCTGCCCGGCACGAGGGAGAAGGCGAGGGCGGCGGCGCCGAGCGTGGCGACACCGGCGATCGAGAACTTCTGGGTCTTGGTCAGCGCGGGGCGACTATGACCAGGGGTGCTGTGCTGGGACATGCGGATGGACCTCTTCGAATAGCGGAGGTCGCTCCGGTCGGCGGGGACATTGCTTCTCCGACACAAACGCCGCGGTGCGAGACCGCGGCGCCGAGCGACGGATGCAATTCTTAGCGGCAGCAAAATTCTGTGGCAAAGCAGTGACGTACGAAGCCGGGTAGTGGATCAGGGGGTGCGCCGTACGCTTTGACGGCATTACACCCCCCGCACATAAAGGGATTTCTCATCCACTAGGGGACTTCGTACGTGACGTGCGCCCTATGCGCGGGCTCACAGCGAACACGTAACAACCTCACCAACAGTTGCCGTCGCAATTCTCTGCGTGAGCAAACTACTTCGGAAGGAGGAGATGTACGTCGCCGAACTCGTGCCAGAGGTAGAGACGGCGTACCGCCTGCGCATAACCCCGGTCGACGGCGGCCCGGCCCGCGACCGCCTCCAGCATCAGCAGATGCGAGGCCTGCGGCTCGTGGAGCCCCGTAAGCAGCCCGTCCACCGCGCGCACGCCCCGCTCCGGGGTCACCACGAGCTCCGTACGGCCCGCTGCCGCCCGGACCACCCCGTCGGGCCCCGTGGCGGACTCGACGGCGCGCACGGCCGTCGTACCGACCGCGATGACGCGCCCGCCGCCCGCCCTCGCGGCATTGATCAGCCGAGCTGACGTCCCGGGCACCTCGAAGAGCTCGGGATACGGCGGCTCGTGCGCCTCGGGCGACGCCACCCCCGTATGCAGGACGACCGGAGCGAACTGCACACCCCGGCTCACCAGGCGCGCCACCAGGCCCGCGGTGAACGGCCGGGCCGCACTCGGCATCTCCGCGCTGCCCGCCCCGTCGGCCGCCGGCAGCGCGAACACGGTCTGGTGGGCGGAGAGCGGCTGGTCCCTCTCCGTATAGGAGTAACGGATGGGACGCCCGTGCCGCCGCAGCAGCGACGGCACATCGGCCGACACCCGGGCCCACCACAACCGCCCGCTCCCCGGGGCCAGCGGCTCATCGAGGACGAGGCGTACGTCTCCGGGGAGCCGCACGACTGAATCCGCGGGCCCGCCCGCGCGGGCCCGCGTGGTGCCCCGGCCGTCCGGATCCCGCAACTCGACGGCCCACCGTCCGTCGTCGCCCCGCGTCGAGAAATGCACCACCACGCGCGCGTGCCCGGCGGTTCCGTCGACCGCGGCGGCCAGCGTCTGCGAGGTGTTCACGATCAGCAGGTCCCCGGCCCGCAGCAGCGCGGGCAGGTCGCCGAACGCGTGGTGCGAGACCTCCGTCCCGTGCGAGACGAGCAGCCGCACCGCGTCCCTGCCAAGACCCGGCCCCCGCTGCTCGGCGGGGACACGGGCCGCGAGCTCCTCGGGCACCCGCACGGCCAGCGTCATCGGGCGTCCAGAAGAGAAGCGGCCGGCAGGGAGGGAGCGGAGTACCGCCCGCTCGCCGGGCGCTCGTCGAGCAGCCGCAGGAAGGCAGGCACCACCGACTCGGGTGACGGCCGCCCCGATGCGTCGTCGTCCGGAACGGCCGCCTCGTAGAGATCGGTCCGCATGTCACCGGGATCGACCGCCCACACCCTGAGCCCCGGCTCCTCCACGGCCAGAACCGCCGACAGATGATCGAGGGCGGCCTTCGACGCTCCGTACCCTCCCCATGTCTCGTACGCCTCGACGGCCGCGTCGGAGCTGACGTCGACCACGGCTCCTGCCCCCGAGGCCCGCAACAAGGGCAGCGACTCCTGGATCAGCCCCAGAGCCGCCACCACATTGGTCTCAAGGGCCTGGCGCAGCCCGTCGGGCGTGAGCTCCTCAAGGCGTACGAGAGGTTCCGCGCCCAGCGCGCTCGCATTGTTCACCAGCAGATCGAGACCGCCCAGCTTGCGCGCCGCGGCCACCAGATCCGCCCGGTGCCCGGCGTCCGTGACATCCCCGGCGACGGCCTCCACGCGCGCGCCGCGCCCCGCCAGGTCCCGCGCGGACTCCTCGAGCGCCGAGGCTGTTCTCGCGTCGAGCACCAGATCCCAGCCCCGCCCGGCGAGCGCCGCCCCCAACGCACGCCCCAGTCCCTTCGAAGCCCCCGTGATGATCGCTACCGGCATGACGTCCGTCCCCTCGGGTCGCCCTGGAAACCGCTTCTCCAGCGGATGACCCCACGCTATGAACGGACCCGCTCCCGGCGCCTCGTACGCGGGCCGTAACGGCTCAGGGCCCTTGGGCCTACGCCCAGGTGCCTACGCCCACGGCCCTAGGCATGGGCCGCCACAGGTCCGATACGCACTGTCACACCCCGCCGGTACGGTGAGGCCATGAGTCAAGGTCACCGGTCCGGCCTGAACGCGGTGAGCTCCGCGCTTCTCGCCATGAGCAGACAGCTCGAGGTGCGCGACGTCCTCAAGACGATCGTCGCCTCCGCCCGCGAACTGCTCGACGCGGAGTACGCGGCGCTCGGCGTCCCGGACGACCACGGCGGATTCGCCCAGTTCGTCGTCGACGGCGTCAGCGAGGAGCAGTGGCGCGCCATCGGCCCGCTGCCCCGTCAGCACGGCATCCTCGCCGCGATGCTGCACAAGGCCGAGCCCGAGCGCCTCGCCGACGTCCGCAAGGACCCGCGCTTCGAGGGCTGGCCGTCCGCCCACCCGGACATGTCCGACTTCCTCGGCCTGCCGATCCGGTACGGGGACGAGACACTCGGCGCGCTCTTCCTCGCCAACAAGAACTGTCCCAAGCCGGACGGCGGTTGCGGCTTCACCGCCGACGACGAGGAGCTTCTGTCGATCCTCGCCCAGCACGCGGCGATCGCCCTCACGAACGCCCGGCTCTACGAACGCAGCCGCGAGCTGACCATCGCCGAGGAGCGCTCACGCCTCGCCCACGAACTGCACGACGCCGTCAGCCAGAAGCTCTTCTCCCTGCGCCTGACGGCCCAGGCGGCGACCGCCCTGGTGGACCGCGATCCGGCGCGCGCCAAGGACGAACTCCAGCAGGTGACCGTGCTCGCGGCCGAGGCGGCGGACGAACTGCGAGCCGCCGTGGTGGAGTTGCGCCCGGCCGCCCTGGACGAGGACGGCCTGGTCGCCACCTTGCGCACGCACACGCAGGTCCTCGACCGCGCACATTCCGCCGAAGTCACCTTCGAGAGCCACGCGGTGCGCGCCCTGCCCGCGGCCCAGGAGGAAGCGATGCTGCGCGTCGCCCAGGAGGCGCTGCACAATGCCTTGCGCCACTCCGGCGCGGGACGCGTCTGCGTGACCCTGGTGCGGCGTGGAGCGGGAGCCGTGCTGCGCGTCACGGACGACGGCAGCGGCTTCGACCCCCGCACGATCCGCCGCGCGGGGCGGCACTTGGGCCTTGTCTCCATGCGGGACCGGGCCGGCGGGGTCGGCGGACGGCTGACCGTGGAATCTGAGCCCGGAAAGGGCACAACGATCGAGATGGAGGTTCCCGGTGGCTGACGCTGTGTTCAATCCGAAGGCGGGGATCCGGGTGCTGTTGGTCGACGACCACCAGGTGGTCCGCCGCGGTCTGCGTACGTTCCTGGAGGTGCAGGACGACATAGAGGTCGTGGGCGAGGCGTCGGACGGCGCCGAAGGGGTCGAGCAGGCCGAGAAGTTGAAACCGGACGTCGTCCTCATGGACGTCAAAATGCCGGGCATGGACGGGGTCGAGGCGCTGCGCAAGCTCCGCGAACTGGCCAACCCCGCGCGCGTGCTCATCGTCACCAGCTTCACCGAACAGCGCACGGTCGTCCCGGCCCTCCGGGCAGGCGCCGCCGGGTATGTCTACAAGGACGTCGACCCGGACGCCCTGGCGGGCGCCATCCGCTCCGTGCACGCGGGCCATGTGCTCCTTCAGCCCGAGGTGGCGGGAGCACTGCTGTCCCAGGAGGAGAACAACAACGGGCAGGGGAGGGGCGGTTCGCTCACCGAGCGGGAGCGCGAGGTCCTGGTGCTCATCGCCGACGGCCGCTCCAACCGTGAGATCGCGCGTGCCCTCGTGCTCTCCGAGAAGACCGTCAAGACCCACGTCTCGAACATCCTGATGAAGCTGGACCTCGCCGACCGCACCCAGGCCGCCCTGTGGGCCGTACGACACGGTGTGACCGGCTGATTCACGCTCCGGCGCACTCCGTCAACCGGCAGAGCAGACCGTCGCGTTCCGGTCTGAGATTCATACCGTCGTGTGGATGTCCCCCGTTCGGCGCAACCTGTGAGCCGCCCGGCCGTTCTCCAGTGCGTGCTGCGGCGGCTGGCCGCAGCGATCGCTAGGAGGACCCAAGAAGTGAAGAACCTGAAGAAGGCCGCTGCAGTCACGATGGTGGCGGGTGGCCTCATCGTCGCCGGTGCCGGTCTCGCCTCCGCCACGGACGGTGCGCACGCGAACGGCAAGGCCGTGAAGTCGCCGGGCGTCGGCTCGGGCAACCTCGTCCAGGCGCCGGTGCACATCCCCGTGAACGCCGTGGGCAACACCGTGTCCGTCATCGGTGCACTCAACCCGGCCTTCGCGAACGACGGCCTCAACGCCTGACGAACGCCCAAGGCGCAGCAGTGACCGCCGGCCCCCCGGGTAACTCCCGGGGGGCCGGTCCGGTGTCGGCGGGGTGGCCGGGCCCCGCATCCGGGTGCTCCGGATGCCGCTCACGCGCCCCGAGGGCCTCAGCCCCGCTCCCGCTCCTCCACATAAGCGTTGTACGCGGCCACCTGTGCCCGCCGAGCCGTCCGTTCCACCGGCCGGAGCGCCTCACCCCGTGCCGCCATCTCCGAGGCGCTCACAGCCCCGCCATGGCCGTTCTCGTACGCCACCGAGATCAGCAGGCCGACCCGCTGAGCCAGCTCCAACACCCGTACCGCACGTGGCGGATATCCCGGTGCGAGCGCCTCGCGCCCCCGCTCGGCCCGCGCCCGGTACGCGTCCACCGCCGCCTCGGCGACCGGCCCCGAACCCGCGACGTCGAGCCGCGAGAGCACCTCCGTCGCATCCCGCAGCGCCTCGGCGAGCTCGCGCTCCGCCTCGCTCAGCGAGGGCACATCGGCGGGCGGCGCCTCCCGTACGGGCAGGCAGTGCCAGAGGACCTCCACATGCACATCGCCGGCGGGCCCCGCCTCGGACACCTCGGGCACCAGGCCGTACGGAGCGCCGTAGGCGAGGACCGCCTCCTGCGCCTCCAGGGCCCGAGCGTTGAAAGCGGGAGGACCGCTCAGACCGAGCGGATGCCCCGGCGCGGGCAGCGCGACCCGCAGCCCGGTCACCCCGAGCGTGCGCAATCTTCCGAGGGCGAGCGTGAGACCGACGGGCCCCGACTCGCCGGGAAGACCTTCGACCCGGTGCACGGCGTCGTCGCCGACCGTCGCGAGCACCGCGTCGTCCGGCGAGACAAGTCCGGCAAGAAGGGCATTTCCCCATGCTGCCAAGCGTCCTGAGCGTGGTTCCGAGAGCATGCGTACAGCCTAAGGACCGGGCTAAGCACTGGAGCGCTCGACCGGTGGCGTAGGTTTTCTCCCAGGGGACTGCGTCCACAGGCGCAAGCGACAGCCGAGACTGCAATGGGAGACAACGCGCTCATGAGCGATGTACTGGAGCTGGAGGACGTATCCGTTGTCCGCGAGGGCCGGGCTCTGGTGGACCAGGTCTCCTGGTCGGTCAAGGAGGGTGAGCGCTGGGTCATCCTCGGACCGAACGGCGCGGGCAAGACCACCCTCCTGAACGTCGCGTCCAGCTACCTCTACCCGAGCACCGGCACCGCCACCATCCTCGGCGAGACCCTCGGCAAGCCCGGCACGGACGTCTTCGAGCTCCGCCCGCGCATCGGCGTCGCCGGTATCGCGATGGCCGAGAAGCTGCCCAAGAGCCAGACCGTGCTCCAGACGGTGCTCACGGCCGCGTACGGCATGACCGCCGGCTGGCACGAGGACTACGAGGACATCGACGAGCAGCGCGCCCGCGCCTTCCTCGACCGCCTCGGCATGAACGACTATCTGGACCGCAAGTTCGGCACCCTCTCCGAGGGGGAGCGCAAGCGCACCCTGATCGCGCGCGCCCTGATGACCGACCCCGAGCTGCTCCTCCTTGACGAGCCCGCCGCGGGCCTCGACCTCGGTGGCCGCGAGGATCTCGTACGCCGCCTCGGCCGCCTCGCCCGCGACCCGATCGCCCCCTCGATGATCATGGTCACGCACCACGTCGAGGAGATTGCCCCCGGCTTCACCCACGTCCTCATGATCCGGCAGGGCAAGATCATGGCCGCGGGCCCGCTGGAGCTCGAACTGACCTCCCGCAACCTCTCCCGCTGCTTCGGACTGCCCCTGGTGGTCGAGGAGCGGGGCGAACGCTGGAGCGCCCAGGGCCTCTCGCTCCGCTGACACCGGCGCGAACGGCCGGGCCCGCTCCGGCCAGGAGATCACGTGCCCTGTGCGGAAAGAGCTCGCGGTCCTACCATGACCATGTGGACATCGACGCATGGGTGTGGTGGCTGATCGGCGCCGCCGCGCTCGGAATCCCGCTCGTACTGACCGCTATGCCGGAGTTGGGCATGCTCTCCGTGGGCGCCGTCGCGGGCGCCGTGACCGCGGGCCTCGGCGGCGGCACCGTGCTCCAAGTGGTCGTCTTCGCCGCGGTATCGGTCGCGCTCATCGCGGTCGTCCGCCCTGTGGCGGCGCGACAGCGCTCCCAACGGCCCGAGTTGGCCACGGGAGTGGACGCGCTCAGGGGCAAGACAGCCGTCGTCCTTGAACGGGTCGATGGCTCCGGCGGCCGGATCAAGCTCGCCGGCGAGATCTGGTCGGCCCGCTCGCTCGACACCGACCAGGCCTACGAGGCGGGACGCGAGGTGGATGTCGTCGAGATCGACGGAGCGACGGCGATCGTCATGTGATGCACCACGGTGAATGCACCACGGGGTGCGCGACGGTCTGACAGACTCGACCAGCAAGATCTTCGCCGGTCCGCGTGCCGGCTCCGCGGATCTTTTGGGAACACCGAGCAAGAGGGGTACGGGGAGCAACGATGCAACCAATCATCATCGTCCTGATCATTCTGGTGGTGCTGGTCTTCATCGCCCTGATCAAGACGATCCAGGTCATCCCGCAGGCCAGTGCGGCGATCGTCGAGCGCTTCGGCCGCTACACCCGGACGCTGAACGCGGGCCTGAACATCGTCGTCCCGTTCATCGACTCGATCCGCAACCGCATCGACCTCCGTGAACAGGTCGTCCCGTTCCCGCCCCAGCCGGTGATCACCCAGGACAACCTCGTGGTGAACATCGACACCGTCATCTACTACCAGGTGACCGACGCCCGCGCCGCGACGTACGAAGTCGCCAGCTACATCCAGGCGATCGAGCAGCTCACCGTCACCACACTGCGCAACATCATCGGTGGCATGGACCTCGAGCGGACCCTGACGTCCCGCGAGGAGATCAACGCGGCGCTGCGCGGCGTCCTCGACGAGGCCACCGGCAAGTGGGGCATCCGCGTCAACCGCGTCGAGCTCAAGGCGATCGAGCCGCCGACCTCCATCCAGGACTCGATGGAGAAGCAGATGCGCGCCGACCGCGACAAGCGCGCCGCGATCCTCCAGGCCGAAGGTGTACGGCAGTCGGAGATCCTGCGCGCCGAAGGTGAGAAGCAGTCCGCGATCCTGCGCGCCGAAGGTGAGGCCAAGGCCGCGGCCCTGCGCGCCGAGGGCGAGGCCCAGGCGATCCGCACGGTCTTCGAGTCCATCCACGCCGGCGACGCCGACCAGAAGCTCCTCGCGTACCAGTACCTCCAGATGCTTCCGAAGATCGCCGAAGGCGACGCGAACAAGCTCTGGATCGTTCCCAGCGAGATCGGCGACGCGCTCAAGGGGCTGAGTGGCGCCATGGGCAACTTCGGACCGATGGGCGGCGGAGGCGGCGGGGGCGGCGAGCCCGCCAAGGAGCGCCGCGAACAGCCGCCGATCGACTGACGCCAGAAACCGCTGACGCGAGAAACGAACCGCTGACGCGAGAAACCCGCGCCCCCTTAGGGGCGCGGGTTTCTGCGTACTCAGTACCTGGCGGCTACGCGGCAGGCGCCGCCAGCCAACCCGGCAGCGTCGCCAGTTCGTCCCTGCCGAGAGACAAGAGCATCGCGCCCGCGGGCGTCGGCTCGAAGGGCTGCCGCAACAGCGGCATCCCCGCTTCCTCCGGCGTACGGTCAGCCTTGCGGTGATTGTCCATCGCGCACGAAGCGACCGTGTTCAGCCAGGAGTCCGCACCGCCCTGCGCCCGCGGCACCACGTGGTCCACGGTCGTCGCCCGCCTCCCGCAGTACGCGCACCTGTGCTGGTCCCGCACGAGAACACCGCGCCGCGACCATGGAGCCCGTCTTCGGAAAGGCACCCGTACATACCTGCAGAGCCTGATCACCCGGGGCACCGGCATCTCGACCGCCGCCGCGCGCACACGGAGTCCGGGGTGGGCCTGCTCGACGACGGCCTTGTCCGTAAGCACCAGCACGACGGCACGGTTCAGCGTCACCGTCGACAGGGGCTCGAAGCTTGCGTTCAGCACCAGCGTGTCCCGCATTTCGCCCACCTCCCGTATGCACACCGACCCACCCCCTGGCGGGCTGGGATCAACTCTGGCCGGGCACGCCGAGATGGACAACGCAATAAAAAATGCCCGCCCCTGATCAATTCCATGACCAGGGGCGGGCAAACGTCCGGTGAACGCTGGACGCTCAGCTGTCGGCGGGAGCCGCGTACTCGGCGAGCACCTGCGCGCGCCCGAGCGTGTGGAACCGGAGGTTGAATCCGATGGCGGCAGGCGAAGTGTCGGAGTCCGGCCCGAGCTTCTCCTGATCCACCGCATACACGGTGAACACATAGCGGTGCGCCGGGTCACCGGGCGGCGGCGCGGCGCCACCGAATTCCTTCGTCCCGTAATCGTTCCGCACCTGCACCGCGCCCTCGGGCAGTCCCTCGAACTTGCCGCTGCCCGCGCCGGTGGGCAGTTCGGTCACCGACACCGGGATGTCGATGACGGACCAGTGCCAGAACCCGCTGCCCGTGGGCGCGTCCGGGTCGAAGCACGTCACGGCGAAGCTCTTGGTCTCCGGCGGGAAGCCTTCCCACCGCAGGTGCGGCGAGGTGTTCCCGGCCGCATGGACCTGAGCGTCCTTAAGGACCGCCCCCGGCTCGAAGTCCTCGCTCACGACCGTGAACGACGGCACGGGCGGATGGAAGGCATGGGGAAGCGGCGGCCTCTTGAGCTCGGTCACGTCGGCACCTCCTGGTTGGTTCCTGCTGGGCGGTAGCTCTACAGCTCTTCTGTCTCGAGCCTAGAACCCTTCGAGCCTAGAACCAGTTGCGCTTGCTGCCGACCTGGGACAGCCATTCGTTGAGGTACGCCGCCCAGTCCGTGCCCTGGAAGTCGGTCAGACCGACCTTGAACGACCGGAACGAGTCGCTGCCCTCGCTGAAGAGACCCGGCTTCTTGTCCATCTCCAGAATGACGTCCATCTCGCGGTCGTCGGCCACGAAGCTCAACTCGACCTGGTTCAGACCGCGGTACTGCTGCGGCGGGTAGAACTCGATCTCCTGGTAGAACGGCAGCTTCTGCCGCGTGCCGCGGATGTGACCGCGCTCCATGTCCGCACTCTTGAAGCGGAAGCCCAGCTGGATGAAGGCGTCCAGGATGGCCTGCTGCGCCGGCAGCGGGTGCACGTCGATCGGGTCCAGGTCACCGGAGTCCACGGCCCGCGCGATCTCGAGCTCCGTGGTCACACCGATGTTCATCCCGCGCAGCTGCTGCCCGTCGATGGAGGTGATCGGCGTCTCCCAGGGGATCTCGAGCCCGAACGGCACCGCGTGCACCTGGCCCGCCTGGAGCGTGAAGGCGCCACCGAGCCGCACCTTGGTGAACTCGATGTTCTGCTTCGTCTCCTGGTCGTTGCCCTCGACCTCGACCCGCGCCTGCAGACCGACGGACAGACCCTCGATCTCCTGATCCACGGACCCGCCCTGGATCCGCACCTCACCCTGGACGACACCGCCGGGTACGACATTGACCTCGGTCAGCACCGTCTCCACCGAAGCACCACCGGCACCCAGGCTCGCAAGCAGCTTCTTGAACCCCATGACTCTCCATCCCCCAGGCCCCGCCTGTGGTTCGACTCGACTCGACTTGAATCCTTGATCCATACAAACGCGGTGAACCCACGTCCGGTTCCGCGCCTCACCCTGGCAATCCGCTCGGCCGGTGACCACCCACCTGGCCAAACCGTCTCCAGTACGCTCGGACGCCATGATCGAGGCCCCTGACCGTACGCCCCTGACCCCCGACTTCTTCGAGCGCCCTGTCCTCGATGTGGCTCCGGACCTCCTGGGCCGTGTCCTTGTACGCAGCTCACCTGACGGCCCGATCGAGCTGCGTCTGACAGAGGTGGAGGCGTACGCGGGCGAGGCCGACCCGGGATCACACGCCTATCGCGGTCCGACCGCCCGCAACAGCGTGATGTTCGGTCCGCCCGGACACGCGTACGTCTACTTCACCTACGGCATGTGGCACTGCCTCAACGTGGTGTGCGGCCCGGAAGGCATGGCGAGCGGGGTCCTGCTCAGGGCCGGGGAGATCACGACCGGCGCCGAGATCGCCCGCAAGCGTCGACTCTCGGCCCGCAACGACAGGGAACTGGCCAAGGGCCCGGCGCGCCTGGCGACAGCCCTTGACGTGGACCGGAGCCTGAACGGTTTCGACTTCTGCGCCGGCCAGGACGCCCCCCTCACCCTCCTTGCGGGCACCCCCGTCCACTCCGACCAGGTCAGCAGCGGACCCCGTACGGGAGTCGGCGGCGACGGAGCCGTCCACCCCTGGCGCTTCTGGATCCCCAACGACCCGACGGTCAGCCCTTATCGGGCCCATACGCCCCGACGCCGCCGAACTTGACGCGGCCCTGGGCGGACCGTAATGTGGCCCGAGCCGCTTGACCCGGTGACGGCAATCTGCCAGCAGCTGGAAGCGGCCAACCACTACCTACGACTTCCCCTCAGCGGGGGCGAATTTGGCGTGCTCGCATGCCGGAATTCGAACTCGCGGAACTCGATTATGAGTTGCAGAGGGAATCCGCTAACGTAGTGAACACGCCGAAAGGCAAAGGCCCTCCAACGGCCACTGGAAATGAAATCCGAACCGGGAACGGAACGAAAAACGGATCTGGTAGAGTTGGAAACGCAAGAACGAAACACAGCAAGACAAAATGAAACACCGATAGGGAAGCGCCCGGAGGAAAGCCCGAGAGGGTGAGTACAAAGGAAGCGTCCGTTCCTTGAGAACTCAACAGCGTGCCAAAAGTCAACGCCAGATA
>NZ_JBHTSF010000221.1:0-12250 GCF_042795295.1 Streptomyces sp. NPDC056486 | reverse complement strand
GGCAGGAGCCGGCGGGGGCGAACTGCTGTGCAGGAACCTTCGGGCAGCTGTCCGTCGCCCTGCGTTGCCGACCGTCGCCTTGTGTTGCACCTTTGGCCAAAACACATGCCTGCCGCTGTGATGTTTTCGATGGCATCCTCGCTGGAGGGAGAGGCAGGTTCGCGACCACTCCTGCCTTTCTTCTTTCCCCTGACGGATCGAGCAGGAAGCGGAGCCCCCTCACATGAGCCTGTCCTACTCAGGCGGGAGCGTCTCCTTGACCGGCGCCCTGGCGGCACGGCAGGTGCGGGCATCACTGGCCGGGCAGGAGAGCCTCTCCGGTGCCCTCCCGGCGGACGACCACCTGGGCGCGACGGTGGCGGCGGCACAGGAGGGGGACGAGGCGGCCTTCTGCATGCTCTACCGGTCCTTGCACCCCCAACTCCTCCTCTACACCCACGCATTGGTGGGTCCGGCGCTCGCTGACGGTGTCCAGAGCCGAAGCTGGGAGTACATCGCCCGAAATCTGGCCAAGTTCCAGGGGGACGGCGCCGACTTCCGCGGCTGGTGCGCGCTGGTGGTCCGTACCAGAGCCCTGGAACATCCATGCCGCAACGACCGGCGCCCGCCTGACGGCGACGAGGCCACGCGGCCCGCCGAGCGGGCCCTCTCACTCATCGCGCGGCTGCCGCAGGAGCAGGCGGAGGCACTGCTCCTTCTCGTCGTGGTGAGGCTCGACCTCCGGCAGGCGGCCGCCGTGCTCGGCCGAAGGACGAGGACCGTCCGGGCCGCCGCACACCGGGGCATGCGCGGCCTTGCGAAGCTGCTCGGGGACACCGGCGCCCTGTAGGTCGCTATCCGGTCAACCTGACCGCAGAGCACCTTCTGCGCAGCGGTACGACAGACACAGGCGCGAAAGAACGGCCAGCAGGGACCAGGAGAGACCACAGAAGAGAGGAGGGTCATGCCGGTACACAGACGAAGACGCCGGCCGACGCATCGCGTCCGGCCGACGTCTCACCCCCCACCACCGGCCTTGTCAGCCGAACCCAGGCATCTTGAGCTCCGCCCAGACCATCTTGCCGCCGACCGTCGGCTCCACCCCGACGTCGGCCGACAGAGCAGCGACAAGGAACAGCCCACGCCCACTGACCTCAAACAGGTCCGGGAGCTCGGTGGGCACCACCGGAAGCTCGGTGGAGGTGTCCGTCACCTCCAGGCGCACACCCTCAGCGCCCGTACGACGGACGGCGAACTCGAACGACGAGCACGTGCAGTGCCGCACATTGCTGCACAGCTCGGTAGCCACGAAGGCACAGTCGTCGACCAGCGCCTCCAGGCCCCAACTGCGCAGGCAGGCGCCAACGATCCGGCGTATCTGCTCCAGGCAGTGCGGGTCGTACTCCATGCGGACCTCGCAGGATCTGCTGATCACTACGAGTTCCTCCGCGGACGTGTTCGGCATTGCCCCTCCGGCACCGCTGTAGGTGTCAACTCAACCGAGAAAAAAGGACGTTGGGCTCGCATCATGTCGAGGCATCTATCACCTAGGCAAGTATTACGCACCGTTCGCATCCCTCAAGGGGGTTGCGACAGATGACAGTTGTCTGGCCGGAAGGCGCGGGACATCATGGGCGCATGCCCCAAAGCGATATGCCCACCATGCGCAGCCGCCGTCTCGGCTCTGAGCTGCGACGACTCCGGTCGGATGCAGGCCTCAAGGTCCAGGACGCGGCCGATGCACTGGAGTGTGGGCAGCCAAAGATCAGCCAGATCGAGACAGGCAAACGGGGCATCCGGCAACTCGACCTCACCACCTTGCTCAACCTGTACGGGGTGAAGGACGACCAGCAGCGGTCGAATCTGAAGCGGCTCGCCAGGGACATCCACAAGGTCGACTGGTGGTCCGGTCAAGGTCCCTTGCTCAGCGGAGACTTGCGCGACTACCTCACGCTGGAAGCCGACTCCTCACTCATCCGCGCTTACGAGCCGATGGTCCTTCCGGGCCTGCTCCAAACAGAGGCATACATGCGGGAGATATTTACCGCGGGAGCCGAAGCGGATCGCGTCGAGACCCTTGTGAAGACGCGCATGAGACGCAAAGATCTGCTCCACGGGAACAGTGAATTCCGGCTGCGCGTCATCATCGACGCCCCGGCACTCCACCGCATTTCTGGCCCCACCGGATTGATCCGTCAACAATTTCAGCATCTGATCGATGTGGGAAATCAGGCCAATGTCACCGTTCAGATCCTCCCCCTGAACATCACATTGCCGCCGGCGCAGTACGCTCCGTACACGGTATTCACCCTGCACGGAGAACCCCCCATAGAGGTGACCTGGTTGGAACACATGACCGGGGGAACATTGCTTGAGCAGCGACCTGACGTCCAGGTTTACACCAAAGCCTGGGACGACCTGACGGCCGCCGCGCTCTCTCCCGCCGAGTCTCGCCAGTACATCCTTGACCACATGAAGGGAGAAAGCGGGTCGTGATGTCTCGTACATCTACGGCCAGTCCCGCGTTCACAGAGACAGAAGACGAATCAGTGAAAGCGAACTGGCACAAGAGCACCTACAGCGGTGCCTCGAACGGCTGCATCGAGCATTCGAAGCTTTCAGCCGATCAGCGGGCGATTCGTGACACAAAGAATCGGGAGTTCGGAACACTCGTATTCGACTCCACCGCTTGGCGCGCATTCATCACTGGAATCAACTCCGGGATTCTGCAGATATGAGCACGAACACTGCAAGCGGCACACGCGCCACACAGCGGGAGAAGGCGCTGCTCTACGCGCTCGACATCTCTCGCGCCCAGTGGACCAGCACTCCGGGGAGCCCCGTCGAGGGCCCTGTGGAGATCGCCCAGCTGGAGAACGGCGCGGTGGCCCTGCGCAACCCCGCAGACCCCCGCGGCCTCGTCCTGCGCTTCACCGCTGAGGAGTGGTACGCGTTCAAACTCGGGGTGCTTGACGGAGAGTTCGACTGACCTGGCGGGCAGACGCCGAAGGACCCCGCACCAGGGCGGGGTCCTTCGGGGTGCCTGTCGGCCTTGCCGGCTGCTTCAGGGCGGCGGTCAGCCCTGCCAGCTGTGCGGGGCGCGGAAGCCCGGGCTGCGCTCCAGGCGGCGCCAGCCGGCCTTGTCGCGGCCTCGGCGGGGCGTGGGCGCCTGTGCGGTGGCGGCGGCGCGGGCCAGCAGGATCGCGGTGATGGCGGCGACCTCTTCGGGCTCGGCGTGGCCCTTCTCGACGCGGATGTCGGGGGTAGTCATTGCAGCGTTCTCCTTGTGGGCTACTGCAGGAAGTACTGCGTTGTTGCTGCGGTATTACTGCGGCGGGTTGCCGTGCTTGCGCGACGGCAGATCTGCGTGCTTGTTGCGGAGCATCGCGAGGGAGCTGATCAGCACCTCACGCGTGGCGGCGGGGTCGATGACGTCGTCGACCAGGCCTCGCTCGGCGGCGTAGTAGGGGTGCATCAGCTCGGCCTTGTACTCCTTGACCATCTTCTGACGCATGGCCTCGGGGTCCTCGGCGGCCGCGATCTGGCGCCGGAAGATGACGTTGGCCGCGCCCTCGGCGCCCATCACCGCGATCTCGTTGGTGGGCCAGGCGTAGGTGAGGTCGGCGCCGATGGACTGGCTGTCCATGACGATGTACGCGCCTCCGTACGCCTTGCGCAGGATCAGCGAGATGCGTGGCACCGTGGCGTTGCAGTACGCGTAGAGCAGCTTGGCGCCGTGGCGGATGATGCCGCCGTGCTCCTGGTCCACGCCCGGCAGGAAGCCGGGCACGTCGAGGAGCGTCACGATCGGGATATTGAAAGCGTCGCACATCTGGACGAAGCGGGCGGCCTTCTCGGAGGCCTCGATGTCCAGGACACCGGCAAGGGACTGCGGCTGGTTGGCGACGATGCCCACCACCTTGCCGTCCAGGCGGGCCAGGGCGCAGATGATGTTGCGGGCCCAGCGCTCGTGGACCTCGAGGTAGTCGCCGTCGTCGACGAGCTCCTCGATGACCTTGGTCATGTCGTACGGGCGGTTGCCGTCC
This sequence comes from Streptomyces sp. NPDC056486, assembly GCF_042795295.1. Lineage (NCBI taxonomy): Bacteria > Bacillati > Actinomycetota > Actinomycetes > Kitasatosporales > Streptomycetaceae > Streptomyces > Streptomyces sp. NPDC056486. Next base: position 8,225 of record NZ_JBHTSF010000221.1, on the reverse strand, counting down.
GCGGGGACCAGGTCGAGCAGGACGTCCGAGCGGCGGTCCGCCGGGTCGTCCGACTCGTGGGTGGGCGGGTTCTCGCGGTTGTTCGAGGGGAGCATCGCGATGAGGTAGCGGACCTCGGCGAGGCAGGTCTCCTCGTCGTCGTACGCGAAGTGGCAGACGCCCGAGGTCTCGGCGTGCACGTCGGCGCCGCCCAGACCGTTCTGGGTGATCTCCTCGCCGGTCACCGCACGCACCACGTCGGGTCCGGTGATGAACATCTGCGAGGTCTCGCGGACCATGAACACGAAGTCGGTGAGGGCGGGGCTGTAGGCCGCGCCGCCCGCGCACGGGCCCAGCATGACGCTGATCTGCGGGATGACGCCCGACGCCTTGGTGTTGCGCTGGAAGATGCCGCCGTACCCGGCGAGCGCGGAGACGCCCTCCTGGATACGGGCACCGGCGCCGTCGTTCAGGGACACCAGCGGCGCGCCGGCCGCGATGGCCATGTCCATGATCTTGTGGATCTTCGTGGCGTGCGCCTCACCGAGCGCGCCGCCGAAGATGCGGAAGTCGTGGGCGTAGACGAAGACCGTGCGCCCCTCGACCGTGCCCCAGCCGGTGATGACACCGTCGGTGTAGGGCTTCTTGGCCTCAAGGCCGAACCCGGTCGCCCGGTGCCGGCGCAGCTGCTCGACCTCCTGGAACGAACCCGCGTCCAGGAGCAGCTCGATCCGCTCACGTGCGGTCAGCTTGCCCTTGGCGTGCTGGGCCTTCGTCGCCTTCTCGCTCGGGCCGCGCAGCGCCTCGGCACGAATCGCGTGCAGTTCGGCCACGCGCCCGCGCGCGTCGGTGGGCTCGCCTTCGGGAGAAGCGGTGTCGTCCAAAACGGTCATGTAGTGACCTTACGAAGTGGGCCTAGAGAAACGGACCGTCGACTATGAACAGTCTCCGGCCCGTTTTCCTGGCACCCCTGAACAGAAGGTCACCTCAGTGCGCCCGAAGTGACTGCTCAGAGCCATGTTCGGCTGTAGGGATTCCACAAAAGGCTACGTGAGATCCACCTCACATTCGCCCGGGGTGGCGAGCGGGCCCCGGGTGGCACCGAGACCCCCGTGGCCCGGGCAGTCCGAAAACGGTGGGCCGCCGAGCCGAGGGGCGGCGGGCTCACAGCGCGGGGACTATTGTCGAATTCGGTGTGTGATCACACGGACACGCTTCGCATTAGGTTGAATGTTGAACTGAGTGGAGTTAGAGTCGCCTTGTTGAACATTCAACAGACATAACCCCGTAGCTCGTAGCTAGCAGCTCACCCTCAAGGAGCAGTCATGGGTCTCTTCGGCCGCAAGAACGAAACCGCCACACCTTCCGCCACGTCCCCCGATGCCGCCGCCACGGCGTCCGCCCCGGTCAACCCGGACCTGGCCGCCCTGACCGGCGAGTACACGATCGACCCCGCGCACACGTCGATCGGCTTCGTCGCCCGCCACGCCATGGTCACCAACGTCAAGGGCTCCTTCACCGACGTCGCCGGCACGCTGCACCTGGACGGCACCGACCCGTCCGGCTCGACGGCTTCCATCGACGTGAAGATGGAGAGCATCGACACCGGCAGCGCGGACCGTGACGGTCACCTGAAGAGCGCGGACTTCTTCAAGACCGACGAGTTCCCGGAGATGACGTTCCGCTCCACGAAGGCGGAGGCGCTGGGTGGCGACGACTACCGCATCACCGGTGACCTGACGATCCTCGACACCACGAAGCCGCTCTCCATCGACCTCGAGTTCAACGGCTCGGCCACGGACCCCTTCGGGAACGAGCGGGTCGGCTTCGAGGGCAACGCGCAGATTCTCCGCTCGGAGTGGGGCCTGACGTGGAACGCCGCGCTGGAGACGGGCGGGGTGCTTGTCTCCGACAAGATCAAGCTGAGCTTCGACATCTCCGCTATCAAGTCTGGCTCTTGAGTCCGGGCTCCTTTCTGTGCCGCCGCTTCGCGGCGGATGTCTTCCCGCCCACCCACCCGATTGCCCCGCGTAACGGGGTGGTGGGTGAGTGGGTGACTGCGTTCGTCGGCTAGCGCAGCAACTCGGCCATTGCCTCCGCCTCCTATACGGTTCGGGCCGTGAACGAGTTCATACAGCAACTGCCCGCTCTGATAGGCGTGATCGTTGGTGCGCTCGGTTCGTATCTGGCGATCACCCGCGGCGACCGGGCCCGCTTCCAGCGGGAGCAGGCGGCTCGCTGGGAGGAGCGGCGGCTCGCCGTCTACGGCGACTACGCGCGCGTGGTGAAGCAGACGGTCACGCTCACCTACCGCGTCTCGGCCCACCTCGGCAATGACCCGCACCCGCGCCCCCTCTCCCCCGAAGAGGCGGCGCCCCACCTGGCGGAAGCCGCTATCGCGCGGGATCCGGCCGGTGAGGCGCTGCTGATGCTCGGCACTCCGGACGTCGTGGACAAGGCCCGGGTCTGGGTCCTCACGGTCGTCGAGATGGAACGCTTCCTGCGCGAGGACATCCGGGATCCGGAGGCCTGGTCAGCGCTTCTGGACCGCCAGCGGAGGACGCGCGAGGGCTACTACCAAGCGGTCCGGCGCGACTTGGCGCTCCCGCCCGGCCATTCGGGGACCTGGAGCGTGCCGCCGCCGGCGGGCGCTTGAGCGTCCCGGCCAGGCCCTGTGAGCGGCGGGCACCTGAGCGGCCCGGTCGGATCTCGCTGCCAAGCGGAGGCAGCTTGCCCTAGAGCGCGGTCCAGCTTCTAGCGTCACGTTCATGACCACACGGCACGAGCGACAAGAGCGACAACAGCAGAGGATCGGCAGCGGGTTCGGGGTGCTGAGCGCGGCGGACGACGTACTCGACGGGGTCGGTCTCTCGGGCAAGGCGGCGCTGGTCACCGGCGGCTACTCGGGGCTCGGCCTGGAGATCACCCGGGCGCTCGTACGGGCGGGCGCGCATGTCATCGTCCCCGCGCGCAGGCCCGGCGCGGCAAGGGAGGCGCTGCGGGGCACGGACCGCGTGGAGGTGCAGGAGCTGGACCTGGCGGACCAGGACAGCGTGAGGCGCTTCGCGGACCGCTTCCTCGCGACGCACCGCACCCTCGACATCCTCATCAACAACGCGGGCGTGATGGCCTGCCCCGAGACTCGCGTCGGTCCGGGCGGCGCCTGGGAATCCCACTTCGCGGTCAACCATCTGGGCCACTTCGCCCTGGTCAACCGCCTCTACCCGGCGCTGAGTCCGGGGACCGCACGCGTGGTCTCCGTGGCCTCGTCCGGCCACTTCCTCTCCGACATCCGCTGGAGCGACCCGCACTTCCACGAGGGGTACGACCGCTGGCTGGCCTACGCCCAGTCCAAGACGGCGAACGCGCTCTTCGCCGTTCACCTCAACTCCCTGAGCACGGCCGACACCGGCATACGGGCCTTCTCCGTACACCCAGGCAGCATCCTTACGCCCCTCCAGCGCCATATCCCCCGCGAGGAACAACTCGCGCAGGGCTGGATGTCCGCCGACGGCACCCCGGCGCAAGGCTTCAAGACCCCGGCGCAGGGCGCGGCCACAGCGGTCTGGGCGGCGACGTCACCACTCCTCGACGCCCATGGCGGCGCGTACTGCCAGGACTGCGACATCGCGGAGCCCGCCACGACGGATGACATGCTGATCGGCGGCGTCAAACCCTGGGCAACGGACCCGGAGTCTGCGGCCCGCCTCTGGCAACTGTCCGCCGAACTGACGGAGTTGGGTGATCTGGCGGGCTAGCGGCCGGCCGTGGAGTTGGCGTGGCCGAGGATCGCCTCCGCGAGCGGGGCCTGTACCGCCGGGGGCAGTGCGTGGCCCATGCCCGCGATCTCCACCACGCGCGCTCCTCCGCCGATGACCTGTGCCAGGTGGTGCGGATGCGGGGGCGGGAACACCGGCTCGGCGGGGGCGGAGATGACGAGCGTGGGCACCTTCGTGCCCGCCAGTTCGTCCGTGCGGAGCATGTGGGAGTCGTCGGCTCGGGCATGGGCCGTCGAGGCGATGTGCGTACCGGTGTGCTCGATGATCCGGCGCTCCAGATCGCGGAAGTACGGTGCTTCGAAGGGGAGTTGGCCGCCGCTCAGGACACGCCAGTGTTCCACCCGGCGGTCCAGTTCGGCCTCAGGACCCTTGTCGTCGAACGGCCGTGACCACACCTCCAGGACTTCCGGGGCGATGCCGGGAAGTTCACCGACCGGCACTTCGACTCCGTCCGGCGTCTCGTACGAGGTGTCGCTGAGCGCGCACGTGCCGATCAGTGTGGCGCTCAGGACACGCTCGGGGTGGTCGGCCAGGACCAGCTGGGTCAGCATGCCGCCCAGTGACATGCCCACCAGATGCGCCCGCTCGACACCGAGGCCGTCCAGGACCGCTACGGCGTCCTGCGCCAAGTCGGTGATGGGGTACGGGTGTTGATCGAAGGTGGAGGTGGAGCGGCCCGTGTCCCGGTGGTCGTAGCGGATGACTTGGTACTGGGCGGCAAGCGCGTCGACGAAGGTGTCGGGCCAGCCGAGGCCGGAAGCCTGGGCGCCCATGACCAGAAGCAGGGCGGGGGCGTCGGGGGCGCCGCGCCGCTCCGTCCACAGGCGGATGCCGGGGGCGGCTTCGACGTACTCCTGTTGCTGCCGCACGAGTGACCTCCGGAGTTGGCTGAACGAAGCGATGCGATGCGAATTAAGCGATACGATACGTATCGTCTCGCATTCTCTCCGCCCCGTCAACCGTTGGCCCCGCCCCCCCCTAGAACCCGCCGCCACCCCCGAAGTCCCCGCCACCTCCGAAGTCCCCACCGCCGCCGAAGCCGCCGCCGAAGTCCCCAGGGTCGAAGTCCGACCCCGAGTAATCCCCGCCGTCGTAACCGGCCCCGCCCCCGAAGTCCCCGTACCCGGAGCCGTAGTCCGCGCCGTACGCCGGGCTTGCCATCATTCCGCCCAGCATCGTGCCGACCAGGAGGCCCGGCAGGATGCCGCCGCCGAAGTAGCCGCCTGCCCATGGGCCGTATGCCGGGCCCGCCTCCCAGTACGGGCGCCGCTCCCCCGACTCCGTGGCCACCGTCCGGGACAGGGGTTCCTCACCGTCGGCCAGGCGTGTCGCGTCCGCCAGGCAGACCGGGACCGTTCGCTCGGCTCCGGACGGCGGCGCCCACTGAGCGTCCTTCACCGACGGGCCGTGTCGCGGATCGAAGAAGCAGGGGGCACGCCGCTCCGGCAGTGGGCGGCCCTCCCGGCGTGCGGCGAGGAGGGCGAGCGAGAAGCGGCCGTCCTCGAGGGACTGGGTGACTCCCCGTACCTCCTCGGGCCGCTGCGCCGCCGCCATGAACGACTTCGCCTTCTCGTACGAGTCGAGCGCCCGTTCGTAGTCGGCGCGCATCGCGTCGTCCGCCCCCGCCTCCGCGGGGTGGAAGTCCAGGCGGTCCAACTCCTCGCCGTACGCCGTGATGTCCTCGTCCACCACGACCCGCAACTTCTCCAGGGCAGCCCGCTGCTCGTCGGCCCGCCGCCGCCGGTTGCGCCTGACCACCGCGTACGTCGCCCCGGCGCCCGCCACGAGCACCGCACCGAAACCGATGAGGCCGCCCACGTTGACGCCGTCGTCCGAACCGGAACCGCCGCCCCACGAGTCGGGCGCCGAGCCGCGAGCGTCCTTCACCGCCTGGTCGACGAAGGCGTTCAGCTGGGCCTTGGTGTCGGCCTCGTCCCCGTAGGTCGTGACGAGGTTGGAGACGGCATCGCTGTTCAGCACCTGCTTGTCGGCCTGCGCGTCGAAGGCGTCACCGAGCCGGACCCCGTACACACCCGTCACGCCGGTCTCGGTGCGCAGCTTCCTGAAGAGAAGCTTTTTCGGGAAGTCAGCGGGCAGCACCGCCACGAAGACCGGCTTGTCGGCGTCCTTGATCTTCTGCGCGAGGGCGTTCGCCTCGACCCCGGACAGCTGGTCCGACGCGGCCGGATCCACGTACACGGGGCTCTTCTCCCAGGCGTCGGCCACGGCCGGGACACTCGCGGCGGACACAGCGGCCGCAGCTCCGGGCGCCGCCGTGAACGACACGGCGCCCAGAGCCACGAGAAGCCCGGACAGCGCGACGGTGACTCGCTTGGTCCCATTCCTCATACATCGAAGCTAACCCAGTCGGGCGTCCGACGGCGGCCTGAGGCCGACCCGGTTTCACCCGGTTTCCTACTCCACGGGCTCGACGCCCGCCCGCAGCAGACCGAAGGTGTACGCGTCCTCCAGGGCCTGCCACGACGCCGCGATCACGTTCTCCGCCACACCCACCGTCGACCATTCCCCGTCACCGTCACTGGTGGAGATCAGCACCCGGGTCGTGGACGACGTGCCGTGCTTGCCCTCCAGGATGCGGACCTTGTAGTCGACGAGCTCCATCTTGGCGAGCTGGGGGTAGATGCGCTCGAGGCCGACCCGCAGCGAGCGGTCGAGGGCGTTGACCGGGCCGTTGCCCTCCGCCGTGGCGACGATGCGCTCGCCCTTGGCCCACAGCTTCACCGTCGCCTCGTTCGCGTGCGTGCCATCAGGCCGGTCCTCGACGATGGCCCGCCACGACTCGACGCGGAAGTAACGCCGGGCCCGCCCCTCGACCTCCTCGCGAAGGAGCAGCTCGAAGGACGCGTCGGCGGCCTCGTAGGTGTAGCCGCTGAGCTCCCGCTCCTTCACCCGCTCGACGACCCGGCCCACCAGCGCCCGGTCGTCGCCCAGGTCGATCCCGAGCTCCTTGCCCTTGAGCTCGATGGAGGCGCGCCCCGCCATGTCCGAGACCAGCATCCGGATGCGGTTGCCCACCAGGTCGGGGTCGATGTGCTGGTAGAGATCCGGGTCGACCTTGATCGCGGAGGCGTGCAGGCCCGCCTTGTGCGCGAAGGCCGAGACACCTACGTACGGCTGGTGTGTGGAGGGGGTGAGGTTGACGACCTCGGCGATGGCGTGCGAGACACGGGTCATCTCGCGCAGCGAGCCCTCGGGCAGGACCCGCATGCCGTACTTGAGCTCAAGGGCGCCGACCACGGGGAAGAGGTTGGCGTTGCCGACCCGCTCGCCGTAGCCGTTGGCGGTGCACTGCACGTGCGTGGCGCCCGCGTCGACGGCCGCGAGGGTGTTGGCGACCGCGCACCCCGTGTCGTCCTGCGCGTGGATGCCGAGCCGGGCGCCGGTGTCGGCGAGCACGGTCGCCACGATCGCCTGGACCTGGGCGGGGAGCATGCCGCCGTTGGTGTCGCACAGGACGACGACGTCGGCGCCCGCCTCGGAGGCCGTGCGGACGACGGATTTCGCGTACTCGGGATTGGCGCGGTAGCCGTCGAAGAAGTGCTCGCAGTCGACGAAGACGCGCCGCCCCTGGTCGTGGAGGTAGGAGACGGTGTCGCGCACCATCTCCAGGTTCTCCTCCAGGGTCGTGCGCAGAGCGAGCTCGACGTGCCGGTCATGGGACTTGGCGACCAGCGTGATGACCGGGGCGCCGGACTCCAGCAGGGCGTTGACCTGTGGGTCCTTTGCCGCCGAGCCACCCGGGCGGCGCGTGGCGCCGAAGGCGACGAGCTGGGCGTGCCGGAAGGTGATCTCTTGCGATGCGCGGGCGAAGAACTCGGTGTCGCGGGGGTTGGCGCCCGGCCAGCCGCCCTCGATGAAGCCCACGCCGAAGTCGTCCAGGTGCCGGGCGATGGTCAGCTTGTCCGCGACGGTCAGGTTGATTCCCTCGCGCTGCGCGCCGTCGCGCAGCGTGGTGTCAAAGACGTGGAACGTATCGTCGGGTGTGCTGGTTTCCGTCATGCTGATCTGGCTCCTGTGTCGGATCTCGGTCTACCGGAATGACCGGCTCCACCGCCTCAATGATCCCTCGCGCTCCGCGTCCGGCTGATGTTGGGCCAGGAAACGAAAAAACCCCTCGTGGGTACGAGAGGTTTGCGCGCGGGTCTGGAGACGACGGTGTCCGCCCGTACATGGTGGTACGAGGCGGTCACTGCGGACCGGCGCGCCTGCTGCCAATAATCATGGCGAACGAGAGCACGCTGACACCCTGCCACAGCCCGCACACGCCGCGCTGCCCCGTCTCACGATGCGGGCGAATACGGACACGGACACGGTCATGCGGGCGGCGCGTCCCACGCGCCGCCCCCCAGACGACCCCGCGCCGCCGCGGGGGCGGTCGAAGACCGCCCCCACCCCCGGGGTGGGGCCGCCCACCCGACTCGGTGGGGCCCCCGACGAGGCGCCGGG
>NZ_JBHTSF010000220.1:0-12419 GCF_042795295.1 Streptomyces sp. NPDC056486 | reverse complement strand
GCCGGAAGCAGAGCTTCCGGCGGGCCATCCGGGTATGAGGGGCGTGTCGGAACGAGGGGCTGCAACCGACCGGCGAGGGTGGGTTGTTGCAGATGCTGACCAAGCGGGTGCTGGAGTCGGCCCTGGAAGGCGAGATCACCGAACACGTCGGCTACGAAAAGCACGATCCGGCCGGGGAGAACAACGGCAACAGTCGCAACGGCACGCGGTCCAGGACCGTGCTGACCGGTGTCGGGCCGGTCGAGGTGGTCCTCTCCTTGTCCGCGAAGGGACTCACCCACGGCGAGATATCCGCTCATCTTGCCGAGGTGTACGGCGCCGAGGTGTCCAAGCACTGCGGTGCACCTATGCCTCGCTCATGCTGGAAGCCGGAGAGTCCGTCATGACTTTGGCGCGGTGGCTCGGGCACTCCTCGCCCGCGATCACCCTTGGTCACTATGCTCACTTCATGCCGGAGGCCGGGTCTGACGGGGGCTGTGGATTACGTGGTTGAAGAGATGGGTGGCCTGGGAAAATGCTGAGAGAGGTCACCGCGACCCGCTACATCGAGCCCTTGCGGGCCGGGGGTTCTGTGCCCGGCGTCGTCGAGGCCGACGACCTGGGTACGTACGTCGTGAAGTTCACCGGCTCCGCGCAGGGCCGCAAGGCGCTGGTCGCCGAGATCATCGTCGGCGAACTGGCCCGCCGCCTCGGTCTGCGCTTCCCCGAGCTCGTCCTGGTCCACTTCGACCCGGCGGTCGCGGCGGACGAGCCCCACCAGGAGGTACAGGACCTGCTGCACGCAAGCGCCGGGCTCAATCTGGGCATGGACCTCCTGCCGGGCGCCGAGGACTTCACACCCGATGCGCTCGACGTGGACCCGCTGGAGGCGGGCAAGGTGGTGTGGCTCGACGCCCTCACCGCCAACGTCGACCGCACGGTGCACAGCTCGAACCTGATGGTCTGGCCCACGTTCGGCATCCAGCGGCCGAGGCTGTGGCTCATCGACCACGGGGCGGCCCTGGTCTTCCATCACCGCTGGGGTGCGTCCGCGCCGGAGAAGGTGTACGACTTCCGGCATCACGCCCTGGGCGGCTACGGACCGGACACGCGGGCGGCCGACGCCGAGCTGGCGCCTCTCGTCACTGAGGGGATGCTCCGTGAGGTCGCCGCACTCGTCCCCGACGCGTGGCTCGCCGATGAGCCGGGGTTCAACTCCCCCGACGAGGTGCGGGAGGCGTATGTCGCCTTCTTGCTGGCCCGCGCGCGGGCCTCTGCGGCGTGGCTTCCGGTGGATTTCCCCAGCCGGGGTGAGCTTGCCGCCGCCGATGCGAGGCGTGCCGCCGCCACGGAGAAGGACCGTCCGGCCTGGTTGAAGCGGGTCCCGGATCTGCACGGGAAGCCTGCTGCGGAACAGGACTGGTCGCGACACATTGGCTAGTGCGGGCCGTATGTGGCTGGGCGCGCCCACGCGGCGGAGCCGCACAATGTCATAGTCCCGCGCCCCTAAAGGGGCACCCATGACGACGCCCCCCGGCGCTGTGCGGTGCCGGGGGGCGTCGTCATTCTCCGGGTACGGATCAGCGCAGCTGCTCGTACGCGGGCAGTGTCAGGAAGTCCGCGTAGTCCGCGTCCAGGGAGACCTGGAGGAGGAGGTCGTGGGCCTGCTGCCACTTGCCGGCCGCGAAGGCCTCGTCGCCGATCTCGGCGCGGATGGCGACCAGTTCGGCGGCGGCGATCTCGCGGGCCAGGTCGGCGGTCGCCGTCCGGCCGTTCTCGAAGACGACGCCCGCGTTGATCCACTGCCAGATCTGCGAGCGCGAGATCTCGGCGGTGGCCGCGTCCTCCATGAGGTTGAAGATGGCGACGGCGCCCATGCCGCGCAGCCACGCCTCGATGTAGCGGATGCCGACCTGGACGGCGTTGACCAGACCGTCGTACGTGGGCTTCGCGTCGAGGGAGTCGATGGCGATCAGGTCACCGGGGGCGACCTGCACGTCCTCGCGCAGACGGTCCTTCTGGTTGGGCTTCTCGCCCAGGACCGCGTCGAACGACTCCATCGCGATCGGGACCAGGTCCGGGTGCGCGACCCAGGAGCCGTCGAAGCCGTCGCCCGCCTCGCGGTCCTTGTCGTTCTTGACCTTCTCGAAGGCGACCTTGTTCACCTCCGCGTCCTTGCGGGAGGGGATGAACGCCGCCATGCCGCCGATCGCGTGCGCGCCGCGCTTGTGGCAGGTGCGGACGAGGAGTTCGGTGTAGGCCCGCATGAAAGGGGCCGTCATCGTCACGAGGTTGCGGTCCGGCAGGACGAACTTCGAGCCGCCGTCACGGAAGTTCTTGACGATGGAGAAGAGGTAGTCCCAGCGTCCCGCGTTCAGGCCCGACGCGTGGTCGCGGAGCTCGTAGAGGATCTCCTCCATCTCGTACGCGGCCGTGATCGTCTCGATGAGGACCGTGGCGCGGACGGTGCCCTGCGGGACGCCGACGTAGTCCTGCGCGAAGACGAAGATGTCGTTCCAGAGGCGGGCCTCCAGGTACGACTCCGTCTTCGGGAGGTAGAAGTACGGGCCCTTGCCGAGCTCGATGAGGCGCTTGGCGTTGTGGAAGAAGTACAGGCCGAAGTCGACGAGCGCGCCCGGGACCGGGGTGCCCTCGAGCTGCAGGTGTCGCTCGTCCAGGTGCCAGCCGCGCGGGCGCATGACGACGGTGGCGAGCTCGTCGGCGTCCTTGAGGGCGTACGACTTGCCGCTGCGGTCGTCCGTGAAGTCGATGTTGCGCTCGTAGGCGTCGGTCAGGTTGAGCTGGCCGAGGACCACGTTCTCCCAGGTGGGCGCCGACGCGTCCTCGAAGTCCGCGAGCCAGACCTTGGCGCCCGAGTTCAGGGCGTTGATGGTCATCTTGCGGTCGGTCGGACCGGTGATCTCGACGCGGCGGTCGTTCAGGGCCGCCGGGGCGGGCGCCACCTTCCAGGAGTCGTCCGCGCGGATCGCCGCGGTCTCGGGAAGGAAGTCGAGCGTGGAGGTGCTTGCGATCTCGGCGCGGCGCTCGGCGCGGCGGCTGAGGAGCTCGTCACGGCGGGGCGTGAAGAGCCGGTGCAGCTCGGCCACAAAGGCGAGGGCCGCGTCGGTGAGGACCTCCTCCTGCCGCGGCAGAGGCTCCGCGTCGACGATGGCCAGCGGGGACTGCGCTGGTGCGGACATGAGCTGTCACTTCCTTCAGCGAGCTTCACAGGTGGTGCCGTGGCGACCGCCGGGCATTCGCAGTGACACTCAGTGCCACAGGAGCCGAGATACGGCCGTGGACCCCACGTGAGGGAACGGGTGCTTCTGAACAGTGGATACTAGTTTCCTCATAGTGGAAGTTCAATCGTCTGTTGACGTCGAGATTCTCTTCATCGACAGAACGTGTCGCTGAGTGCCATGCCGGTCACTCAAGGTTTTACTCGCGGTTTCACTCACGGTTTCACTCAAGATGGATCAGGTCGGCGGGTGTGTCGATGTCGTACGCCTGGGCCACATCCCCGCACTCGACGAGAGTGATCTCACTGGCGTGCTCCTTCAGATAGGCGCGCGCCCCGCGATCACCCACGGCGCTCACGGTGATGCCCGCCCAGTGGTCCGCGCCGAAGAGCACCGGGTGGCCGCGCTCTCCGTCGTAGGCGGCGGCCGCGAGGGTGGCGGGCGAGCGGTAGGCGGCGTGCACGCGGGCCACCGCGGTCGGGCCGATGCCCGGCTGATCCACGAGCGAGACGAGTGCGGCATCGGCGTCCGTGTCGCGCAGCGACGTGAGCCCGGCCCGCAGGGACGAACCCATCCCCTCCTCCCACTCCGGATTGTCGATCAGTACGCAGCCGGGGAGCGAGGCCTTCTTCCGTACGACATCGGCGTCCGCGCCGAGCACCACGTACACGTGCGTGCATCCGCCCTCGCGCAGTACGCGGACCGCGTGCTCCACGAGGGGCCGCCCCCGGTGGTCCAGGAGTGCCTTCGGCCGACCGCCGAGGCGTCGCCCGCCGCCCGCCGCGAGGAGGAGCCCGGCGATCATCGGATTCGTCATGGCTCCTGCATACCGCACCCTGCCCGCACCATGCCCGCCCTGTGGCGACAGCCGAAGAAGCCTCCCGCTATCGAGGGGGTCTCTTCCGGCCACGAAGTGGCGCGTCCCGCTTCCCGTGGCGTTTACTGATCCGCGGCCCCCTGGTGTATGACCAGCACCGTGCGGGGTCGGCAAGATCTGCACGAGAGAACGTGCGCACGACAACGTGCGAGGGGGAGAGCTGTGTTGCAGAGCGTAGGGCAGAGACAAGTGACCGGCAGTGATGAGGATCCGCGCGTAGCGGAGTTGGGCACCGCGGTGTCCCGGCTGCGCCGTGAGCTCGCCGCGCATCCGGTCGAGTTCCCCGACCGGGGAATCGCCGAGGACGAGCTGGCGGCGCTGGCCTCGATGGCGCTGAGCGGCGCGCCCGAGGTGCCGCGGCTGCGGCGGTCGCTGCTGCTCGTCGCGGGAGCGATCGGCTCCGTCAGCGCGCTGGGCGCGGGGCTTGCGGCGGTCCGGGGCGCGGTGGAGATTTTCGGTGAGCCGGGGCGGGCCCCTGGGCCTTGAGCGGCGTTGATCACCGGCTCCGCCGGGTTCGTCCTCAAGCGCCGGACGGGCTGAGTAGCCCGTGCGCCGCCCTCAAGCGCGGACAGGCTGAATACCCCGCGCACCGCCCTCAAGCGTCGGACGGGCTGGGAACCCCCACCCTCCCGTCCATCAGCTCCACCACCCGGTCGGCTACAGCCAACCTCGCCCGATCGTGCGTGACCAGGACCGTCGCTGTCCCCCACTCCCGCGTGAGCCGCCCCAGGAGATCGAGGACCGCCGCGCCCCGATCGTGATCAAGGGCGCTGGTCGGCTCGTCCACGAGCAGCACCGCGGGGGCGTTCATCAACGCCCTTGCGATACCGACCCGTTGGCGCTGTCCGCCCGACAGCTGGTGCGGGCGCCGGTGTGCGAGCTCCGCGAGGCCCACGGTGTCGAGGAGCTCCCGTGCCCGTTCCCGTACCTCGGCGGAGCGCCCGCGCCCGCGCCCGCGTCCGCGGCCGTCGAGGCGTGCCATCAGTTCCACCTGTTCGAGCGCGGTCAGCGACGCGAGGAGATTCGGCTGCTGGAAGACGATCCCCATCCTGCGCCGCCGCAATTCCGCCCGCTCGGCCACCGATAGTGTTTCCGTCTCCGTACCCTCGACCACCACCCGGCCCCGGTCGGGGGTCACCAGCGTCGCCGCCACGGCGAGCAGGCTGGACTTCCCGGAGCCTGACGGGCCGACGACCGCCGTCAGCGTCCCGGCGGGGACGTCGAGCCCGACCCCGTCGAGTGCCGTGAGACGGCCCTCCCCGTCCGGGTACGTCAGCGTGATGTTGTCGAGGGACAGACTCATCGGGCACTCCCCAGTGCGGTCAGTGGATCGACGGCGGTGATCCGCCGGACGGACAGGCCCGCTCCCAACGCCCCGAGGGCGATCATCACGGCGGCGGGCCACAGCACGGTCGGCGGATCGAGTACGAAGGGGACGTCGCCGCCGCTGATCGCGGAACCGACGAGCGCCGCGATCCCCGTACCCAGGGCCGTCCCGGCGGCCAGCATCAGGACGGCCTGCCCGAGAGCGTCCCTGAGCAGGTAGGGGGTGGAGGCGCCCAGCGCCTTCAGCACCGCGATGTCACCGGCGCGCTGGATCGTCCACACCGTGAAGAACGCCCCTATGACGAGCGCGGAGATGACGAAGAGGAAGCCGCGCATGAGCTGCAGCGAACCGTTCTCGGCCTGGTAGGAGCCGATGGCCGTGAGCGCGCCGTCGAGGGACTTCGTCTCCGTGCCCGCTGCCTCGTCCCCGGCGGCGAGATCGGCCCCGCCCCCGGTCCGCAGCGCGACGACCGTGGCCTGATCGTCCATCGATGTGCCCCGGTGGCCGAGCCCCTGCCAGTCGTCGAGCGCGGTCCATACGACAGGGGTGTGGCTGTACGAGGCGTCCGACGCGACCCGCGCGACCCGCTCCTCCACTCCGCTCCCGCCGAGCCGCACCGTGTCCCCGGGGCCGACGCCGAGGTCCGCCGCGGCCTTCTCGGAGAGCACAGCCGCGCCCGGTGCGACGCCGTCCGGCGCGATCCCGGAATCCGGCTCCACGCCGAAGGCGGACACGGCGGCCGAGCGCTCGCCCGCGGTGGCGTTGAGGGTGCTGATGCCGATCGGCTCGGCGGACCGTACGCCCGGCTGTGCCTCCCAGGCCTCCCAGGAGCGCCGTTCCACCTGGGAGCTGGTGAAGGAGACGGACTGGCCGTCCGGTGGCGCGGCGAAGGCGAGGTGGTCTGCGGGCAGGCCGGTGATCGCGGAGGTGTTCTCCCTGGCGAGCCCGGCCGTGAGCCCGGAAAGCAGCCCCACGAGCAGAGTGATGAGTACGACGACGGCTCCCATCAGGGCGAACCGCCCCTTGGCGAACCGAAGGTCTCTCCATGCGACGAACATGCCCCCACCCTCCGTCCGCGCACGCCCCCTCGGCATCGCGCCACAGCACGCTTCACCCGAATCGAAGGGGGGAGCCCGCGGTCAACCTTTCGGCTGACGGAAGCGGGGGCGGCTGCGCCTACGCTGGAGGGTCCGATGAACACCTCCACCGAGCCTCCGCCTCCGGACCCGGCCCCCTCCCGGACCACCCCCGTCGCCCTCGCCCTGCGGCTGTGTCTGCACGCGCTGCTCGCGGGGCTGCTCGCGCTCGCCGCTGCGCGGGCCGTGGCCGATGGCGCGCCGCGCGGCGGTGCCGTCGTGGCGGTCGTGGTTGCCATGGGCGGTGTCTACGCGGCGGGCACCCTCAGCCCGGCCGTCGCGCGTTCGCAGCGTGCGGCAGCCGTGTGGCTCGCGGCGCTCGGTGTGTGCTGGATGGCGCTGCTCGTCCTCTCGCCGGACGGGCTGTGGACGGCCTTCCCCCTGTACTTCCTGCAGCTGCATCTGCTGCCGTTGCGCTGGTCCCTGCCCGCCGTCGCGCTGACCGCCGCTGCCGCCATCGCCAGCTTCCTGCTGCACGGCTCGCCCATATCGCCGGGCAGCTTCATCGGGCCGCTGCTCGGCGCGGCCATGGCGGTCGCCACCGTCCTCGGGTACGAGGCGCTGTACCGCGAGAGCGAGCGGCGCCGCCGGCTGATCGACGAGCTCATGGCGACGCGCGCCGAGCTCGCCGCCGCCGAGCGGACCGCGGGGACCCTCGCCGAGCGCGAGCGTCTGGCCCGCGAGATCCACGACACCCTCGCTCAAGGGCTCTCCTCCATCCAGCTCCTGCTGCGCGCCGCGCAACGCGCGCTGCCCGCCGGATCCCCCGCCGCGCCGCACATCGAGCAGGCCCGCAGCGCGGCGCAGGACAACCTCGCGGAGGCACGGCGCTTCGTGCGGGCCCTCAGCCCGCCCGACCTGGAGCACGGCTCGCTTGCCGGAGCGCTTGAGCGGCTCTCCGCATCCGCGTCGCCGGGCTCGGACGGCTCGCACCTCGACGTCCAGTTCACGGTGAGCGGCACGCCCACCGAGCTGCCGACGCCGTACGAAGTCGCGCTGCTCCGCACCGCCCAGTCCGCCCTCGCGAACACCGTCAGGCACGCGGGCGCAGGGCGCGCCGAGATCACGCTCAGTTTCATGGACACGTCGGTGTCCCTGGACGTGGTCGACGACGGGCGGGGCTTCGACCCGGCGTCCGCTCCACAGGAGCGCGGGGACGACGGGGGGTTCGGGCTGCCCGCGATGCGGGCGCGGGCCCGGTCGCTCGGCGGGACGCTGAGCGTGGAGTCCGCGCCGGGGCAGGGGACAGCCGTCGCGGTCACGCTGCCGCTTCCGTCGGGGGTCGTTCCGAAGGGGGCCGCTCCGACGGGAGCCGTTCGGACCGGGGCCGTGCTGTGAGCGCCGAAGTGCCGGAGCCCATCCGGCTGCTCCTCGCCGACGATCACCCCGTCGTGCGCGCGGGGCTGCGTGCCGTGCTCGACACCGAGCCCGACTTCGCCGTGGTGGGGGAGGCGGCGACGGCCGAGGCCGCGGTGTCGCTCGCCGCGACCGGCGCGGTCGACGTCGTCCTGATGGATCTCCAGTTCGGGGCGGGGATGCACGGGGCGCAGGCCACGGCCGCGATCACCGCCGTGGTGGGGGCGCCGCGGGTGCTCGTCCTGACGACGTACGACACGGATGCCGACATCCTCGCCGCGGTCGAGGCGGGCGCGGCGGGATATCTCCTCAAGGACGCGCCGCCGGAGGAGCTCGCGTCGGCGGTGCGGACCGCGGCCGCGGGGCAGTCCGCGCTCGCCCCCGCGATCGCGCATCGGCTGATGGACCGGATGCGGGCGCCCGGGGAGGCGTTGACCGGGCGGGAGCTGGAGGTGCTTCGGCTGGTGCGGGAGGGGCTTTCCAACCAGGAGGTCAGCAAGCGGCTCTTCCTGAGCCAGGCCACCGTGAAGTCCCATCTGGTGCACATCTACGCGAAGCTGGGGGTTGATTCGCGTACGGCGGCGGTGGCTGTGGCGACGGGGCGTGGGCTGATCAGGGGCTGATCCGGGCAGTAGCTCGCCATCTGCACGAAAGCGCCGTACGGGCTGGATGTTCCAGCCTGTACGGCGCTTGAGGATGAACTTGGCGCAGCCGGTGATCGGCGGTGCGCACGAGGTGCCGAAGGTGAAGAGCTACGCCGCCGGACCCGAGCTGGCAAGGGCGGCCGACAACTCCACCGCCACCTCCTGCAGCACCGGCACGATCTTCTCCACCGCGGCCTCCGTCACCCGGCCCGCCGGTCCTGAGATCGAAATGGCCGCCGCCGTGGGGGAGTTGGGGACCGACACCGCCAGGCAGCGCACCCCGATCTCCTGTTCGTTGTCGTCGACCGCGAAGCCCGCGCCGCGGACCTCCTCAAGGGCGGCGAGGAAACCCTCCGGCGTAGTGATCGTCTTCTCCGTGGCCGCGGGCATCCCGGTGCGGGCGAGGAGCGCGCGCACCTCCTCCGGAGGGGTGTGGGCGAGGAGTGCCTTGCCGACGCCCGTGGAGTGGGGGAGGACCCGGCGGCCCACTTCGGTGAACATCCGCATGGAGTGCTTGGACGGCACCTGCGCGACGTACACGATCTCGTCCCCGTCGAGCAGCGCCATGTTCGCGGTCTCGCCGGTCTCCTCGACGAGGCGCGCGAGGTAGGGGCGGGCCCAGGTGCCGAGGAGGCGCGAGGCCGATTCGCCGAGGCGGATCAGGCGCGGGCCCAGAGAGTAGCGGCGGTTGGGCTGCTGGCGTACGTAGCCACAGGCGACCAGCGTGCGCATCAGGCGGTGGATCGTCGGCAGCGGAAGGCCGCTGCTGGCGGAGAGCTCGCTCAGGCCGACCTCGCCTCCGGCATCCGCCATCCGTTCGAGGAGGTCGAAGGCGCGCTCAAGGGACTGGACACCACCGCTGGCAGCGGGCGGCTTGGAGGCGGCGACCTCGGTGGAGGCGTCGCTTGCGCTTGACGTCGGCACGGCGCAGTCCTTTCGGGGCTGACGGGCAAGTCAGCAGCCTACCGGGCGGTTCCTTGCGGGATCCCTTGGCGGCCCTGGCGTACCTGCCGGTCAGGGCCGGTCAGGGACCGGTCGGGGGGCCTTTGTCCGCTTCTTCGCCGTCACGCCCAGTGATCTTTTGGCGGCCCGGTTGTGCGTAACTACGTTCTGGCCTGTGGAATTCTAATTCCACTTTGTGGAAACGTCCAGGGTGCTTCAGGTGGCCTCTTGACGGCTCGGGGTCGGCCGTGAAGACTCATTCAACAGAACGTTGAATTCCGTTTAGCGGAAACGAATGGTCTGTGTAGCGGAAAAGAACGAACAGGCAGTCAAGCGAAGAAGCGAAGAGAGGGCGTTGAAGACGTGGACGTAGAACTGGTGCTGCGCTCGACCCGCGTGATCACCCCGCAGGGAACCCGCGCCGCGTCGGTCACGGTCTCCGGGGGGAAGATCGCGGCCGTCCTTGCGTACGACGCCGACGTACCGGCGGGGGCCCGGATCGAGGACCTCGGCGACGACGTCCTGCTGCCCGGGCTCGTCGACACGCACGTCCATGTGAACGACCCGGGCCGCACGGAGTGGGAGGGCTTCTGGACCGCCACCCGCGCCGCCGCCGCCGGTGGCATCACCACCCTCGTCGACATGCCGCTCAACTCCCTGCCGCCGACCACGACGGTCGACAATCTGCGCACGAAGCAGGACGTCGCCCGCACCAAGGCGCACATCGACGTCGGCTTCTGGGGCGGCGCCCTGCCCGACAACGTCGGCGACCTCAAGCCCCTCCATGACGCCGGTGTCTATGGCTTCAAGTGCTTCCTCTCGCCTTCGGGCGTGGACGAGTTCCCGCACCTGGACCAAGACCGCCTCGCCACCTCCATGGCGGAGATCGCGGGGCTGGGTGCTCATGGGGGTCTGCTCATCGTGCACGCCGAGGACCCGCACGAGCTGGACGCCGCCCCGCACAAGAGCGGCCCCAAGTACACGGACTACCTGGACACCCGGCCGCGCGTCTCCGAGGACGCCGCGATCGAGGGGCTCATCTCGCTCGCCAAGCGGCTCGGCGCCCGTGTCCACGTACTGCACCTGTCCTCGTCGGACGCGCTGCCCCTGATCGCCGCCGCCAAGCGCGAGGGCGTCAAGCTCACCGTCGAGACCTGCCCGCACTACCTCACGCTCACCGCGGAGGAAGTCCCGGACGGAGCCAGCGAGTTCAAGTGCTGCCCGCCGATTCGCGAGGCCGCCAACCAGGACCTGCTCTGGGACGCGCTCGCCGACGGCACCATCGACTGCGTCGTGACGGACCACTCGCCGTCCACCGCGGAACTCAAGACCGACGACTTCGCGACCGCGTGGGGCGGCATCTCCGGGCTCCAGCTCAGCCTCCCCGCGATCTGGACCGAGGCCCGCAAGCGCGGCCACAGCCTCGAGGACGTGGTGCGCTGGATGTCGACGCGCACATCCGAACTGGTCGGACTCGATCAGAAGGGCGCCATCGAGGCCGGCCGCGACGCCGACTTCGCGGTCCTCGCGCCCGACGAGACCTTCACCGTTGACCCCGCGGAGCTTCAGCACAGGAACCGAGTCACTGCGTACGCGGGCAAGACCCTCAGCGGCGTCGTGAAGTCCACCTGGCTGCGCGGCGAACGCATCCTGCACGGCGGCGAGTTCAGCGAACCCGCAGGCCGACTTCTGGAAAGGAAGAACTGATCACTGTGACGACGGCGATACCTGCCTTCACCGGCGACGCGAGCCCCTACGGCGGCGGCGACCCCTACGCGGACTACCGCACCGCCGACTTCCCCTTCACCCAGTACGCGAACCTCGCGGACCGCCAGCTCGGCGCCGGCGTCATCGCCGCCAACGACGAGTTCTTCGCGATGCGCGAGAACCTGCTCCTGGCGCACGCCGCCGTGTTCGACCCGGAGCACTTCGGCCACAAGGGCAAGGTCATGGACGGCTGGGAGACCCGCCGCCGCCGTGGCGTCTCGGGCGAGCACCCGTGGCCCACCGCCGACGACCACGACTGGGCGCTCGTACGGCTCGGCGCCCCCGGCGTCGTACGCGGCATCGTCATCGACACCGCCCACTTCCGCGGCAACTACCCGCAGGCCGTCTCGGTCGAGGGTGCCAACGTCGAGGGCTCGCCGACGCCCGAAGAGCTCCTCGCGGACGACGTGAAGTGGACGGCTCTCGTACCGCGCACGGCAGTCGGCGGCCACGCGGCCAACGGCTTCGCCGTCGACGTCCAGCAGCGCTTCACGCACCTGCGCGTCAACCAGCACCCGGACGGCGGCATCGCGCGCCTGCGGGTGTACGGCGAGGTCGTCGCCGACCCCAAGTGGCTCGCCGCGCTCGGCACGTTCGACGTGCTGGCCCTGGAGAACGGCGGCCAGGTCGAGGACGCGTCCGACCGCTTCTACTCCCCGGCCACCAACACCATCCAGCCGGGCCGCTCCCGCAAGATGGACGACGGCTGGGAGACGCGGCGGCGCCGCGACACCGGCAACGACTGGATCCGCTACCAGCTGGTGGCCAAGGCCGAGATCCGTTCCGTCGAGATCGACACGGCCTACCTCAAGGGCAACTCCGCCGGTTGGGCCGCGCTTTCGGTCCGTGACGGCGAGAGTGGCGAGTGGGTCGAGGCGCTGCCCCGCACCCGCCTGCAGCCCGACACCAACCACCGCTTCGTCCTGGACGCCCCGGTCGTCGGCACGCACGTACGCATCGACATCTTCCCGGACGGTGGCATTTCGCGGCTGCGGCTGTACGGCTCCCTGACGGAGGCGGGCGCTGCGCGGCTGACTGCGCGCCACCAGGAGCTCGGCGGCTAGTTCGGCACCGTTGATCACCGGCTTCGCCGAGTTCGTCCTCAAAGGCCGGACGGGCTGAGATTTCCCCGGCCCGGGGGGAAATCTTTCA
>NZ_JBHTSF010000219.1:0-12431 GCF_042795295.1 Streptomyces sp. NPDC056486 | reverse complement strand
CTTCGTGGGGGTCAACCACCTCGTGCTCGACGTCGAAGAGGCGCAGGTCGAGTCGCTCGTGGCGGGGCTCGAAGCCCTTGATCTGCGGGTCACTCCCTCCCCCTTCCGGCGCGGCACCATGGCCTGCACCGGCATCGAGTTCTGCAAGCTGGCGATCGTCGAGACCAAGGTGCGCGGCTCCTCGCTCATCGATGAACTGGAGCGCCGCATCCCGCAGTTCGACCAGCCGATCACCATCAACATCAACGGCTGCCCGAACGCCTGCGCCCGCATCCAGGTCGCCGACATCGGTCTGAAGGGGCAGTTGGTCCTTGACGCCGACGGCAACCAGGTTGAGGGCTTCCAGGTGCACCTGGGCGGCGCGCTCGGCCTGGAGGCCGGGTTCGGCCGCAAGGTCCGTGGCCTGAAGGTCACATCGGCCGAGCTGCCCGACTACGTCGAGCGGGTCCTCACGCGCTTCCAGGAGGAGCGCGCGGACGACGAGCGCTTCGCCACCTGGGTGGGCCGCGCCAGCGAGGAGGCACTGAAGTGAGCGAGCGTGCCGCCCCCTTCCACTGCCCCTACTGCGGTGACGAGGACCTGCGTCCCAACGAAACCGGTCACGGCGCCTGGGAATGCGCCGCGTGCAATCGAGCCTTCCAGTTGAAGTTCCTCGGGCTGCTCGCCCAGGGAGTTCAGCGCAACAGCGGTGGAGGGGAAGAGATATGACGACCGTGCAAGCTCAAGAACAGCGTACGAACGACGAATTGAAGGCTCTCGCCGAGCAGGCCGGGCGGGATCTGGAGGACGCGTCCGCGCTCGAGATCCTCCAGTGGGCACTCGACACCTTCGGCGAGCGCTTCTGCGTGACCTCCTCCATGGAGGACGCCGTCGTCGCCCACCTCGCCTCGCGGGCCCGCCCCGGCGTGGACGTCGTCTTCCTCGACACCGGCTACCACTTCCCCGAGACCATCGGCACCCGTGACGCCGTCGCCGCCGTCATGGACGTCAACGTCATCACGCTCACGCCGAAGCAGTCGGTCGCCGAGCAGGACGCCGAGTTCGGCGCGAAGCTGCACGACCGCAACCCCGACCTGTGCTGCGCCATGCGGAAGGTCGCGCCCCTCGAGGAGGGCCTGACCTCGTACGCCGCGTGGGCGACGGGCCTGCGTCGCGACGAGTCCCCCACCCGGGCCAACACCGCGGTCGTCGGCTGGGACGAGAAGCGCCAGAAGGTCAAGGTCTCGCCGATCGCCCGCTGGACGCAGGACGACGTGGACGCGTACGTCGAGGAGCACGGCGTCCTCACGAACCCTCTCCTCATGGACGGCTACGGCTCCGTCGGCTGCGCGCCCTGCACCCGCCGCCTCCTGGAGGGCGAGGACGCCCGCGCCGGGCGCTGGTCGGGCAACGCCAAGACCGAGTGCGGGATCCATTGATGACAGAGCCTCAGGCAGCGATACCGCCTCAGCAAGCCACCGGTCCCCGGAACGTATCGGAGAAGCACGTGACCACCGGAGCCACCATCTGGCTCACCGGTCTGCCCAGCGCGGGCAAGACCACCATCGCGTACGAACTCGCGGAGAAGCTGCGCGGTGAGGGCCACCAGGTGGAAGTGCTCGACGGCGACGAGATCCGCGAGTTCCTCTCGGCTGGCCTCGGCTTCAGCCGCGAGGACCGGCACACCAACGTGCAGCGCATCGGCTTCGTCGCCGAGCTGCTCGCCCGTAACGGCGTGAAGGTCCTTGTGCCGGTGATCGCGCCGTTCGCGGACAGCCGTGAAGCGGTGCGGGGGCGCCACCAGAAGGGCGGCACGCCCTACCTGGAGGTCCATGTGGCCACGCCGGTGGAGGTCTGCTCCGTACGCGACGTGAAGGGTCTGTACGCCAAGCAGGCGGCGGGCGAGATCTCCGGTCTCACCGGGGTCGACGACCCCTACGAGGCACCCGAGTCACCCGATCTGCGCATCGAGTCCCAGGACCAGACCGTGCAGGAGTCCGCGGCGGCCTTGCGCGCGCTGCTCATCGAAAGGGGTCTGGCATGACGACCACCGTGGCCACCGTGAGCGAGGGCACCGACAGCCCGTACGCGCTCAGTCACCTGGACTCCCTCGAGTCCGAGGCGGTGCACATCTTCCGCGAGGTGGCGGGAGAGTTCGAGCGGCCGGTGATCCTCTTCTCCGGCGGCAAGGACTCGATCCTCATGCTGCACCTGGCGCTGAAGGCGTTCGCCCCCGCGGCGATCCCCTTCTCGCTCCTGCACGTCGACACCGGGCACAACTTCCCCGAGGTGCTTGAGTACCGCGACCGCGTGGTCGCGGAGCACGGGCTTCGGCTGCACGTCGCCTCCGTGCAGGACTACATCGACGCGGGCACGCTGCGCGAGCGCCCCGACGGGACGCGCAACCCGCTGCAGACCGTCCCGCTCACCGAGAAGATCCAGAGCGAGAAGTTCGACGCGGTGTTCGGCGGCGGGCGCCGCGACGAGGAGAAGGCCCGCGCCAAGGAGCGGGTGTTCTCCCTGCGCGACGAGTTCTCGCAGTGGGAGCCGCGCCGCCAGCGCCCCGAGCTGTGGCAGCTCTACAACGGCCGCCACGCACCGGGCGAGCACGTCCGCGTCTTCCCGATCTCCAACTGGACCGAGCTGGACGTCTGGCAGTACATCGCCCGCGAGGGCATCGAGCTCCCCGAGATCTACTTCGCGCACGAGCGGGACGTGTTCGCGCGCTCCGGCATGTGGCTGACCGCCGGTGAGTGGGGCGGCCCCAAGGACGACGAGACGGTCGAGAAGCGCCTCGTCCGCTACCGCACGGTGGGCGACATGTCCTGCACCGGCGCCGTCGACTCCGACGCCACCACGCTGGACGCCGTCATCACCGAGATCGCCGCGTCCCGGCTCACCGAGCGCGGCGCCACCCGCGCCGACGACAAGATGTCCGAGGCCGCGATGGAAGACCGCAAGCGCGAGGGGTACTTCTAAACATGACCAGCACCACCGAACCCGACAAGGCGCAGCCGCTCTCCAACGAGCAGCTGTCGGCCACCACCCTGCTGCGGTTCGCCACCGCCGGGTCCGTCGACGACGGCAAGTCCACCCTGGTGGGCCGGCTCCTGCACGACTCCAAGTCGGTCCTCACCGACCAGCTGGAGGCCGTGGAGCGCGCCTCGCTCGGCCGTGGCCAGGAGGCGCCCGACCTGGCGCTGCTCACCGACGGCCTGCGGGCCGAGCGCGAGCAGGGCATCACCATCGACGTCGCCTACCGCTACTTCGCGACCCCGCAGCGCCGGTTCATCCTCGCGGACACCCCGGGCCACGTGCAGTACACCCGGAACATGGTCACCGGCGCCTCGACGGCCGACCTCGCCGTGGTCCTCGTGGACGCCCGCAACGGCGTCATCGAGCAGACCCGCAGGCACGCCGCCGTCGCCGCGCTCCTTCGCGTCCCGCACGTGGTGCTCGCCGTCAACAAGATGGACCTCGTCGCGTACGAGGAGACCGTCTTCGCGGAGATCGCCAAGGAATTCACCGCGTACGCCAGTGAGTTGGGCGTCCCGGAGATCACCGCGATCCCGATCTCGGCGCTCGCCGGTGACAATGTCGTCGAGCCGTCGTCGAACATGGACTGGTACGGCGGCCCCACCGTCCTCGAGCACCTGGAGACGGTCCCGGTCAGCCACGACCTGACCTCCTGCCACGCGCGGCTGCCCGTCCAGTACGTGATCCGTCCGCAGACCGCCGAGCACCCCGACTACCGGGGCTACGCGGGTCAGATCGCGGCGGGCACCTTCCGGGTCGGCGAGTCCGTGACCGTGCTTCCCTCGGGCAAGACGTCGAAGATCGCGGGCATCGACCTGCTCGGCGAGCCGGTGGACGTCGCCTGGACGCCGCAGTCCGTGACGCTGCTCCTGGAGAACGACATCGACATCGCGCGCGGCGACCTGATCGTGCCGAGCGGCGACCAGCCGCCGCTCTCGCAGGACCTCACGGCGACGGTCTGCCATGTCGCGGACACCGCCCTTGCCGTCGGTCAGCGGGTGCTGCTCAAGCACACAACCCGCACGGTCAAGGCGATCGTCAAGGACATCCCCTCGCGGCTCACCCTGGACGACCTCTCCCAGCACCCCGCGCCCGGTGAGCTGGTCGCCAACGACATCGGCCGCGTCGTCATCCGCACCGCCGAGCCGATCGCCGTCGACTCGTACGCCGCCTCGCGCCGCACCGGTTCGTTCCTCCTGATCGACCCGGCGGACGGCACGACACTCGCGGCGGGCATGGCGGGCGACGCGTTCGCCACCACCGCCGAGACGGTCGACGAGGCGAAGAAGGCCGCGGACGACGAGGGTTGGGACTTCTGACATGATCTCGATCGACTATTTCTCGACCTTCGCGAAGGAGGGCGGCCGTGTGGGCAGCGGTGCGCTCGGCAGCGGGCAGGGCGGGGTCGGGCGATGTGCATGAAGACGTACGCGCACTGCCTGCGCGCCCACACCCCCCGCGAGTTCGACCTGCGAAGACGAAAACCTGCCGATCTCCCGGCCACGCCCTGAAGGCGTGAGAGCCGGGCCAACGAGGGGACCACCTCCCGTGCCTGCCAGCTTCCGCGCACCACGTACCACCGGCGGCCGCCGTGCCCTTGCCGCCGTCACCGCCCTGCCGCTGCTCGCCGTCGTGCTCACCTCCTGCGGCTACGGATCCAACTCGGACGACGAGACCGACAAGTCCAAGGTGGCCGCGGGCGCCAAGAAGATCGAGGGCCTGGACGAGGTGAAGATCGGGTACTTCCCGAACCTCACGCACGCCACCGCTCTGGTCGGCGACCAGGAGGGTCTGTTCCAGAAGGAACTGGGCGCGACGAAGGCGAAGTACACGCAGTTCAACGCAGGGCCTTCGGAGATCGAGGCACTGAACTCGAAGTCCATCGACATCGGCTGGATCGGCCCGTCGCCCTCGATCAACGGCTACACCAAGTCCCAGGGAAAGAACCTGCGCATCATCGGCGGCTCGGCGTCCGGTGGCGTGAAGCTGGTGGTCAACCCCAAGAAGATCAAGTCCCTGGACGACGTCAAGGGCAAGAAGATCGCGACGCCTCAGCTGGGCAACACCCAGGACGTGGCCTTCCTCAACTGGATCAAGGAAAAGGGCTGGAAGGTCGACGCGGAGAGCGGCAAGGGCGACGTCTCGGTGGTCCGCACCGACAACAAGATCACCCCTGACGCCTACAAGTCCGGTTCGATCGACGGCGCCTGGGTGCCGGAGCCGACCGCGTCGAAGCTGGTCGCCGAGGGCGGCAAGACGATCCTCGACGAGGCCGACCTGTGGCCGGACAAGAAGTTCGTGATCACGAACATCATCGTGTCGCAGTCGTTCCTCAAGGAGCACCCGAAGGTCGTCGAGGCCGTCCTGCGCGGTTCGGTCAAGACCAACCAGTGGATCAAGGACAACCCGGAGAAGGCGAAGGCCTCCGCCAACGCGTCCCTCAAGGAGGCGTCCGGCAAGGAACTGCCCGCCGACGTCATCGACCCGGCGTGGAAGTCCATCCAGACCACGGACGACCCGCTGGCCGCCACCCTCGACTCCGAGGCGAAGCACGCGGTCAAGGCGGGTCTCCTGGACAAGCCGAACCTCAAGGGCATCTACGACCTGAAGCCGCTGAACAAGGTCCTCAAGGCCGAGGGCAAGCCCGCCGTCGACGACGCCGATCTCGGCGTCAAGTAACCCCGGAAACCAGATCAGTTCCCAGGAGGTGACGACCATGGCGACCACGACCCTCGCCAAGGCGGCGGACGACATCACGGCCGCCCCGCACGCAGCCCGGATCGAGCATGTCTCGAAGTCCTTCGCCACGCCCGCCGGGCAGCAGCTGGTCCTGGACGACATCACGCTCGATGTCGCCCAGGGCGAGTTCGTCACGCTCCTGGGGGCATCGGGCTGCGGCAAGTCGACGCTGCTCAATCTGGTGGCAGGGCTCGACAAGCCGTCGGCCGGCGACATCGCGACCGACGGCCGCCCCGCCCTGATGTTCCAGGAGCACGCGCTGTTCCCGTGGCTGACCGCGGGCAAGAACATCGAGCTCGCCCTGAAGCTGCGCGGCGTCGCGAAGGCGGAGCGGCGCGAGCGGGCCGAGGAGCTCCTCGGTCTCGTACGGCTCCAAGGGGCGTACGGCAAGCGGGTGCACGAGCTGTCCGGCGGCATGCGCCAGCGTGTGGCGCTCGCCCGCGCGCTCGCCCAGGACAGCAAGATCCTGCTGATGGACGAGCCGTTCGCGGCGCTCGACGCGATCACGCGTGACGTCCTGCACGACGAGCTGACCCGCATCTGGCGCGAGACCAACGTCTCCGTCCTCTTCGTCACGCACAACGTGCGCGAGGCCGTCCGCCTCGCCGAGCGTGTCGTGCTCCTCTCGTCGCGTCCGGGCCGGGTGGCGCACGAGTGGCGGGTGGACATCCCCCACCCGCGCCGCATCGAGGACACCGCCGTGGCGGAACTGTCCGTCGAGATCACCGAACAACTGCGTGGGGAGATCCGCCGACATGGCCAGCACTGACACTCCGGTCGACAAGGCCGAGGTCGACAAGGGCGATGTCGACAAGGCCAAGAGGGACAGCAGCCAGGACCTGGCCGGTCTTGAGGCGGGCCTCGACGCCCTGGACGCGGTTCAGACCCGGCGTACGCCCTTCCGGCACACGTTCGTCCAGAAGATCCTGCCGCCGGTGACCGCCGTCCTGCTGGTCATCGTGGTGTGGCAGATCCTGGTGTGGGCGAAGGTCACCGACTCCTACAAGCTGCCCGCGCCCTCCGCCGTCTGGCACGAGGTACAGGACGCCTGGCTGGAGGGGACGCTCCTGGAGTACATCTGGACGTCCGTGTCGCGCGGTCTGCTCGGCTTCCTCATGGCGCTCGCCATCGGTACGCCACTGGGCCTGATCGTGGCCCGGGTGCGGTTCATCAGGGCCGCGATCGGCCCGATCCTGTCCGGTCTGCAGTCGCTGCCCTCCGTGGCGTGGGTGCCGCCGGCCGTGATCTGGCTCGGGCTCAACGACCAGATGATGTACGCGGTGATCCTGCTCGGCGCGGTCCCCTCGATCGCCAACGGCCTGGTCGCGGGCGTCGACCAGGTGCCGCCGCTCTTCCTGCGGGCGGGGCGCACCCTGGGGGCGACGGGCCTGCGCCACACCTGGCACATCGTGATGCCTGCCGCGCTGCCCGGCTATCTGGCGGGTCTGAAGCAGGGCTGGGCGTTCTCGTGGCGTTCACTGATGGCCGCGGAGATCATCGCGCAATCCCCCGACCTGGGCATGGGCCTCGGCCAGCTCCTGGAAGCGGGCCGCACGAACAGCAGCATGTCGCAGGTGTTCTTCGCGATCCTCCTCATCCTCATCGTCGGCATCGCCATCGACCTGCTGATCTTCAGCCCGCTCGAGCGGCGCGTCCTGCGCAGCCGCGGACTCCTCGTGAGGAGCTGACCCACCATGTACGGCCGTCCCATCCGCACCGTCCGTCCCGTCCTGTTCGTCATCGCCCACGGCAGCCGCGATCCGCGGCATGCCGCGACGGTGCGCGCCCTGGTGCGACGGGTGCGGGAGCAGCGGCCGGGGCTGCGGGTGGAGACGGGCTTCCTGGACTTCAACTCGCCCTCGGTCCCCGAGGTCCTCGAGTCCCTGGACGCCGAGGGCGTACGCGACGTGATCGCGCTGCCCCTGCTCCTCACCCGGGCGTTCCACGCGAAGTCGGACATCCCGGCGGCCCTGAGCCAGGCACCGCCCCGGCTCCGCATCCGGCAGGCCGGGGTGCTCGGCCCCTCACCGCTGCTCCTTAACGCTCTGGACCAGCGGCTCTACGAGGCGGGGCTCACCCCCGCCGACAAGTCCTCGACCGGGGTCGTCCTGGCCTCGGCGGGGTCATCGGACCCGGAGGCGATCGCAGTGATCGCTGAAATCGCGCGGGAGTGGCGGCACACCGGTTGGTGCGCCGTGCGGCCTGCGTTCGCCTCCGCATCTCTTCCTCGCACGGAGGACGCCGTGCGAGAGCTGCGTGATCTGGGTGTGGGCAGGGTGGCGGTGGCGCCCTACGTCATCGCGCCCGGTTTCCTGCCGGACCGCATCGCGCGGGGCGCCGCCGACGCGGACGTCACGGCCGAAGTCCTCGGCTCGTCGGACGGGTTGGCGCGGCTGCTCGTGCGGCGCTACGACGAGGCATGTTCCGAGTCCGGTGTGGTCGGGCGTATGGCGCGGGTTCCCGTGCTGGCTTAGTTTGTGGGGTCATGACCCTCACCAGATCCCGCACTCTCTGGCTGCGGACCGAGCCCCTGCACGCAGTGATCTACTTCGAGGAGCGCTGCCGCGATCTGGGCAGGTCGCTTGGCCTCAAAGGCTTCTGGATGGGCTATTTCGCGGCCCGCACGGCTCCCATGGGCCCCGTCGAGGCGGGCCCGGCGACGGCCTCGCTCGGCGTCTTCGCCCCCGGCATGGTGGAGCGGGCCCTCCCCTCCGCCTGGCAGTACGTGTCGCCGGGCCGGATAGTGGAGGAGCGCGCGGCCTGCACCGCGCGGGCCCTTCGCGCCCTCGTGCCGGGCATCGACGACCAGGCCGGCGCCCTCTGTCCGCCCCTCGCGGCGATGGTCGAGGACGCCCCGTCCCTGGCCCGCCCGCTGTTCGCGGCGAACCGGGACGTGAGCGAGCGGACCGACCCGGTGCAGCGGCTGTGGCAACTGGTCACCTGCGTACGCGAGTTCAGGGGCGACGCGCATGTCTCCGTACTCGCCGACCATGGCCTGGACGCCTGCGAGGCGGTGGTGCTCGCCGCCGCCACGGGCCGCGTGGACCCGGACACCATCCGGCACGACCGGGGGTGGAGCGAACAGGAGTGGGCGCACTCGGTGGACCGGCTGCGCGGGCGCGGCCTCCTTGACGGGGAGGGGCACATCACGGAACACGGCCGCACGGAGCGGGAGCTGATCGAGGACGCGACGGACCGTTTGTCGGCCCGCCTGCTGCGCCCGCTCGCCGCGCGGGACGCGGACACGCTCCTGGCCGCTCTTGAACGCCCGGTGCGGGAGATCCTGGCGGCGGACCTCGTTCCCTTCCCCAACCCGATCGGACTGCCGCGTCCCACGGGCTGAGCGTTTCGCGTGGGTTGCGCGGGTCGAGTGGGCCCGAACGGGCTGAGCCAATCCGGTTGCCGAAGCGCCGCCCATGGCCCTACCGTCACGCCGATGACCCCCGTTATCCGTTCCGAGCGTCTCAGCCTGTCCCCTTACGCCGCCGCCGACGAGGAACAGTTCGTCTCGCTCCTCCAGGACGAGGCCGTGGGCCGCTGGTTCGGGGACGGGATGCAGAGCGTGGAGCAGACCCATGCGCTGTTCCGCCGGATCTTCGGCCTCGTGTATGCCGAGAACCAGTTCCCGATCTGGGCGGTGCGGCACGAGGGGCGCTATATAGGCCACGCGGAGATAAAGCCGTCCCCCGAGAGCTGGCTCGACGGCCATGAGATCGTCTGCGGCCTGTTCCGGGGCAGCTGGGGGATGGGTCTGGGCACGGAGCTCGGCCGGCTGCTCACCTCGTACGGCCATGAGACCTTGGCCCTGTCCGAGGTGCACGCGACCGTGGACTCGCAGAACATCGCGCCCATCACCGTCCTCAAGCGCCTCGGCTTCACCCAGGGCCGCACGGTCTCCGAGGACAACGGCCGCACCACGCTTCTGATGACCTCGGTGCTCAGCTGAAGTCGAGGCCTCCTGTGCGGGTGCGCTTCAGCTCGAAGAGGTCCGGGCAGCCCGCCATCACCCGGAAGCTGTCGAAGAGCCGCACCGCGTCGTCGCCGCGCGGAATCGCCCGCAGTACGGGGCCGAACCAGACGGTGCCGTCGACGTGGATCGTCGGGGTGCCGACGTAGGCGCCCTCCTCGGGGTCCTTGCCCGCGTCATGACTGCGGCGCACCAAGGCGTCGTACGCCGGGTCGTGCGCGGCGTCGGCGAGGGCGGCGGGCAGGCCGGTCTCGGCCAGGGACTCGGCGATGACCTGGTCGAAGTCCTCGTTCTTGTCCTGGTGGATGCGGGTGCCGAAGGCCGTGTAGAGGTCGCGGAGCACGTCATCACCGTGCTTCTGCGCCGCGGCGGCCGCGACACGGACCGGGCCGATCGACTTGTCGACAAGCTCCCTGTACCAGTCGGGCAGTTCGTTGCCGGTGTTGTGGAGGTAGAGGCTCATCACGTGGAAGCGGAGGTCGAGGTCGCGGGCGCGTTCGACCTCCAGGATCCAGCGCGATGTGATCCAGGCGAAGGGGCAGGCAGGGTCGGAGTAGAAGTCGATGCGGGTCCGGGGAGTGGTCTGCTCGGGAGCCTTCGATGCGTCGTCCGTCGTCGTTGTCATGACGCGACCCTAGTGACCAAATGGCATACGGCTTTGGGCCATTCACTCCCCCTTTCGGCGGGCCATTTACCTAGCCCTCTCCCCTGCCCTCGCCACCAGTCCAAGCAGTTCGGACACCTCCATCGACCCCGCGTCGCGCCGCTCCCTCGCGAACGCGTTCGCCACGCCCTGCAGGGTGTCGTTCACCGGCGTCGGCACTCCGTGCAGGCGGCCGAGCAGCGCGATCTCGCCGTTGAGGTAGTCCGCCTCGATGGTGCCCGTGCCCCGGCTCAGGCTCTGCCAGGACGAGCCGCCGCCGCGTTCCGAGCCGTCGAAGGGCTCCAGGCGGACGCGGTCGCCGCGGGTCTCCTTCTGTTCCTGCTCGCTCACCGCCTCGATGCCTGCGGCGGCAAGCACGGCCTCGGCCTCCTCGCGGGCCTGCCGGTAGAGCGCGGTGGCCTCGTTGCTGGAAATCACCCCGGTGACCGCCTCGATGGAGTTGGCCAGATTGGCGAGCAGTTTCCCGTACTTCCAGCGCATCACGTCCGCCACGACGGGCGAGAGCAGCTTCGACTTCTCCAGGTCGGCGGAGACGAGACGGGCGGTGTCGTCCGTGCCCGTCGGATAGCGGCCGAGGTGCAGGATGCCCGTGTAGGGGGCACCTGCCGCGGAGACCGAGCCCGGCTCGACATGGGTCGCGGGCAGCCAGACGCACATCCCGTACACCCGCCGGAAGCGGCGCAGCGCCATGCGCTCGCTCTCCACGCCGTTCTGCGCGCAGACCAGAGCGAGGACCTCGCCCGCGGTCCCGCCGCCCGCCACCGGACGCCCGCTCCAGGCGTCGAGGGCAGCTTCGCAGTCCTGGGTCTTCACAGCGAGGAAGAGCACGTCGTCCGCCCTCAACTCACCCAGTTCTTCGGGGGTTCGGACGACCGGCAGCCGGTGGGTCACCGTCCCTTCGGGCGTCCTGACCCGCAGTCCGCCCTCCCGTACCGCCTCGTAGTGCGCACCCCGCGCGACGAGGACCACGTCATGTCCGCTCTCGGCCAGGCGTCCGCCCACGGTGCCGCCGATCGCCCCTGCTCCAACAATGATGTAGCGCATGGAGCCGAGCCTCGCACACGGCACCGGGGAAGATCAGGGTTTGGGCGGGCCGCCCTCGCTGAACGGCGTTCCCTGGTGGAACCAGAGAAGCCATGCTCCGTCGCACTGCCGCCACAGCGAACTGCGGTGGGCGGTGCGGCCGTTGCTCTCGGTGTCGAAGGTCAGGTGCACCAGGTCGTCGGCGAGCTGGACGCCCCGCATCCGGGAGGTCATGATCGAGCGGCCGTTCCCGCTCGTGTTCTCGGACAGGGCCGTGATGATCGACGCGCGGTCCCAGCGGGTGCCGGAGACGCCGAACTCGGTGAACTCCGGGTGCAGCAGCTCCCCGAGCAGCTCGGGCGACGCACGGACATCGGGGGCGAGCAGCCGCAGTTCGGCCTCGATGGCCGCGTCGACGGCGGGCGTGCGGTCAGCCACGGGTCGGCTCCTGTGTCAGTTCCACCAGCTTGGCCACGGTGTTCCAGTTGCGGGACGTGGCGATGACGCCCTTGAACAGGGCGGGGCGCGAGAGGGTTTCGCCCAGTTTGGAGCGGCCGAGCCCGTCCGGCGCGTAGAGGTAGAGGGCGCGGTCGCCGAGGCGGAACTCCTCGGGCAGGAAAGCCGCCTGGTCGAGCGCGTCGAGCCGGGACGCGTCGACCGGCTCGGAGAAGTACGTGACGTGCAGCTGCTTGCCTTCGAGGGATGCCGCGGGGAAGGGGCAGGCGTCGGCGACCGCCTTCAGATACGCGCCGTCGCGCACCAGGACGTCCACATCGAAGCCGAAGTGCCGCTCGATGGCCTCGCTCACCCGCGCGGCCAGGGCGTCCTCGTCGGCTTCCGCACTGGTGAAGGCCGCGTTGCCGCTCTGCAGATGGGTGCGTACGTCGCCGAATCCGAGACCGGAGAGCAGGGTGCGCAACTCCCCCATCGGCAGCTTTCTCTTGCCGCCCACGTTGATGCCGCGCAGCAGCGCCGCGTATGCCTTGACCGTCATCCGCACACCATAAGACGGCCGCCGCGCCC
>NZ_JBHTSF010000218.1:0-12514 GCF_042795295.1 Streptomyces sp. NPDC056486 | reverse complement strand
GTCAACGGCTGTTCGCGGGCACCTCGTTCGAGGCGGTGACCGCACCTGGATCGGTGGAACGTTGCGGCGCCGCGGAGCCTTCCGCGGGCTTGGACTTAGCCAGCCACAGGCCGGTGAACACGGCGGAGGCCAATGTGACGGCGCCGGCAGCGAGGAAGGCGCTGTTGAGGCCGTCCTCGAAGGAGGCGCCGCCGGATTGCCGGCTGCGGACGACGGCTCCCAGTACCGCCACGCCGAGCACCGCACCGATCTGCCGCGTGGTGCCGCTGATGCCTGACGCGAGGCCGCCTTCCTGGGCGCTGACTGCTTGGATGGCGGCTCCCGTCAGTGGGGACAAGGTCAGGGCGAAGCCGATGCCGACGACTCCCAGCCGCCACCACACGTTCCCGTAGCCGGTGTCGGCGTGCACCATGCCGAGCGCAAGCAGCCCCAGGCCGGCCAGGGCAAGGCCGATGGTCACCACGATGCGGAAGCCGTACCGGGCGGCGAGCCGGCCCGCGTACGGGCTGACGATCACCATGCCGAGGGACATCGGCAGGGTCTGCAGGCCGGCGCGCAGGATCGAGCTGCCCTGGACGTACACGAAGAACTGGGAGAAGAAGAACGACGAACCCATGAGCGCGAACCCCACCACGACCATGGCGGTGTTGGACACGGTGAACAGGCGCTGCCGGAAGAGCCGCAGCGGCAGCATCGGAGCAGAGCGACGCGCTTCGACGGCGACGAAGGCGACGAGGAAGACCACCCCGGCGGTGAAGCTGCCCAGGATCACCGGCGCCGTCCAGCCGCGGGCACCACCCTCGATCAGCCCGTAGGTCAGCGCCCCCACCCCCAGAACGGACAGCACCGTCCCGGGGACATCGATCGCGGGGGCGCTCGGATTGCGGGTCTCTTCAAGGCTGCGCAGACCGACAAGGAGAAGGACCACGCCCATGGGCAGATTGACCAGGAAGATGGCGGGCCAGCCGAAGACATCCGTCAGCACGCCGCCGGCCACGGGGCCTACGGCCAGACCGAGTCCGCTGAACCCGGCCCACAGCCCGATCGCCTTGATCCGTTCTTGCGGCACGGGATAGGCGGCGGCGAGCAGGGCGAGCGAGGCAGGGCTCAGCGCCGCGGCCCCGATGCCCTGCAGTACCCGGCCGGCGATCAGCCAGCCGACCGAGGGCGCGAGGCTGCACAGCACCGACGCGACGGTGAACACCGCCACGCCGGTCAGGTACACCCGCTTGCGGCCGAACCGGTCGGCGAAGACACCGCCGGACAGCAGCAGCATGGCGACCAGCAGTACGTACGCGTCGACGATCCACTGCAGACCGGTCAGCTCGGTGTGCAGCCGGTGCTGCATATCGGGCAGCGCCGCTCCAACGATCGTGTTGTCGAGCAGGACCATGAACTGACCCAGGCAGGCCACCGTGAGCAGCACGGCCCGGTTCGGTCGACTGCCTACGGCCGCAGGCGATGCAGTCAAGGGGATTCCTCTCCATTGTCAGTAGCGCCTCCCCACGGTCGACGTGGTCGACCCCGGGACGCACTAAAGCAGTCAGCGACTGCGTTAGGAGACTGTAAGGCGGGCCGACCCACAAACGCAAGTCACGACTGCGTTAAGGTGGGGGGCATGAACGAGCGACAGCGAGTCCGGCGGCCCGGCGGGCGCAGCGCCCGCGTCGGCGCGGAGGTGCACCAGGCCGTCACCGACCTGGTCAGTGAGCGCGGGTACGGCAACTTCACCGTGGGCGAGGTCGCAGCCCGCGCGGGCGTGGCCGACAGCAGCATCTACCGCCGGTGGGGCAGCCTGGAAAGCCTGCTCACCGACGTGGCGCTCACCCGCCTCAACGCGCAGTCACCGATGCCCGACACCGGGAGCCTGGCCGGCGACCTGCGGGCTTACGCGGCCCAAGTGGCCCGCGAGATCACCGGACCCGACGGCCTGATGCTGCTGAGCCTGGCCGTCGCCCTGTCGAACATCGGCCAGCAGGGCCTGCAGGCGCGTGACGACCTCCGCGCCGAACGCACCCGGCAACTGCAGTCCATGCTCGATCGCGCCCGCGAACGCGGCGAACACCCGCCCGACGCACTCGGCGTGCTGGACCACATCATGGCCCCGATGTATATCCGCGTCTTGTTCGGCATGGGCCCGCTCACCCCGGAATACGTCGACGGACTGGTCGACCGGTTGCTGTGACCCCGTGAAGTCGGCGAACGGCTTACGCGCGTGTACTCATCCGCTTTTCCGCTCTGCCGTCAGCTCCGCTCCGCCGACACTCTGCCAATGGGCGAATATCCCCTGAGAGAGGGCCCTCGCGATGTATTGATTCATGTCCTCAACCAAAGTTTCGTACTGGAGTGACATGCGAATCCGTACCTTCCCGCTGGCTCTCAGCCTCGCCGCCCTCTCCCTGGCAGGCACCGCCGGGAGCGCGGCCGCCATCGGCGACGACAACGGCACCACCAGCGCCAGTGGCAACAATGCCAAGGGCCTTCGGCAACAGCGCCACCCACGGCAACCAGGGCCTGCAGGGTGCCGCGATCCAGGGCTCGTTGAACAAGCTCTGCGCCGGTGTGCCCGTCAAGGCCGACGTGGGATCCCTCGTCGGCATTCTCGTACCGGTCGCCGTGCAGGACATTCCGGTTCTTTCGGCGCCGCAGAACCAGCAGTGCGCCGAGAACTCCACGCAGGCCGCTGACGCCCCGCGGACCGGCGCACCCGGACCGCGACGGTGACGCCGTGCACCGCGGCGGCGAGAAGGCGGCGGCCGCGTGCCTCCTTCTCGTCGCGGCCCCGGTTGCCAGGAGGCACTCCCTCCGGCAACCGGGGCCTGTTGGGCCCGCGCATGTCGGGCCCACCTTCTCCATCAGGCCCGCCGTGACGGAACTTCGAGTTCCGTCTCCCCTCACCCAAGAGGCCCCATGTCATTGCGCCAGACCACCATGGTCTTCACCGCTTCACTCTTCCTGTGCGCCGTACCGACGGCGCACGCGTTCGCCGACCCGCACGAGACGGTCACCGTCGACCCCACCGGCCGCCTCGCCCCGGACGGCACCGTCACCCTCTCCGGCACCTACCGGTGCACCGGCGGCACTGGTCCCGTCTTCGTGTCCTCCGCCCTGACCCAGGGCAATGGCACCGCCCGGCACGGCGTCGGCGGCACCCGGGCGATCTGCGACGGCGAGCAGCACGCCTGGACCAACACGGGACGCCCCTCGCCCGCCGACCTCAAGCCGGGTGTCAGCAACGTCGAAGCCACCGTGATGGAGCTGGACTCGCGAAGCGGTCTCCCGCTGCCGCGCTTCCACGCCGCGCAGCGGCAGGACGTCGTGCTCACCCGGGGCTGACGCCTCACCGACGACCGCCGCTCCTGGAAGGTGGCCGGGCGCCCGTGATCCCTTCAGGTTGCCGACCCCCATCGCGTGAGCGAGCTTGGTGGAAGCAGGCAGGCCCTGGAGGGCGCGCCCGTTCCCAGCCGTTCGATTCTCAGGAGGCACCATGTCCAACCCCGAGCAGGATGCGAACCAGCACGAAGGTCCTGCTGACGGCGGGGCAGCGGGCACGCCCGGCGTTCACGACGGAGGCGCCGACGGCGGAGCCGAAGGCCCGGCAGACGGCGGAGCGGCAGGCAAGCCCGGCGTCCACGACGGAGGCGCCGACGGCGGAGCCGAAGGCCCCGCGGACGGCGGAGCGGCAGGCAAGCCCGGCGTCCACGACGGAGGCGCCGACGGCGGAGCCGGCGAGTCCGGCAGCGGCGTTTGAGTGCTCTCCCGACCGAGCTCCAGAACGTCGGCGCCACAGCAGGCGTCGGCGTTCTGGAGACACGTCTGACCGGCCTGAGCCGGGAGGAGTTCGCCCGCGACGTCTGGGCGCGCACAGCGCTGCTCACGCGCCGCGCGAGCGATTTCTCCGACCTGTTCTCCGCCGACGCCGTAGACGAACTGATCTCGCGTCGCGGGCTGCGTACGCCCTTCCTCCGCGTCGCCAAGGACGGTTCCACGCTCCCCGAGTCGTCGTTCACCGCGCCGGGCGGTGTCGGTGCCACCATCGCCGACCAGCTCGACGACACGGCTCTGTGGCGCGAGTTCGCCGACGGCGCCACGCTCGTCCTGCAAGCGCTGCAGCGCACGTGGGGGCCTGTCGCGGACTTCAGCGCCCGGCTGAGCACGGAGCTGGGACATCCGGTGCAGGCCAATGCCTACGTCACGCCGCCGCAGAACCGCGGGTTCGACGACCACTACGACGTACACGACGTCTTCGTTCTTCAGATCGACGGCGCAAAGCGCTGGCTCATCCACGAGCCCGTCCATCCCGACCCGCTGCGCGACCAGCCCTGGACCGATCACCGCTCCGCCGTCGCGGACGCAGCGAAGGGCAAGCCCTACATCGACACCGTTCTGGAGCCCGGCGACGTTCTCTACCTCCCGCGGGGCTGGCTGCACGCCGCGCGGGCACAGGGCGAGGTCTCGATCCACCTGACGCTCGGAATCCACAGCTGGACGCGGTACGGCCTGGCCGAACAGCTCGCCAAGGCCGCACTCGCGGCGCTGCGCGACGATCCCCGGATGCGCGGCGCCCTGCCCCTGGGCGTGGACGGGCCGGAGGGTGAGATCGACATCGTCCGCGAACACCTCGTCGCCGCCATCACAAAGGCCGATTCCGCTCCGTTGTTCCACCGCACCCGTCGAAGCCAGGCGCGCCCCGCGCCGTTGGGGCCGCTGGCCCAGCTCGCCGCCGTCGACGGTCTGGGCCCCGACTCACCGGTGCGGCTCCGCGAGGCGTTGGAAGCACGCCTTGAGGGCCCGCGCCTGGCCACGCGCGTGGGCTGGCTCGACTTCCCGGAGACTGATCTGCCGTCGGTGACCCGCGTGCTCGACGGCGAGGTCCACATGTCCGGTGATCTCGGCGTCGGCCTCGTCGAGAGGCTGCTGCGCGCGGGTGTACTGGTGCCCGCCGAACAGTGATGTGGTCGCGGTGACGGCGGCGGAGCGCTTCTTCTGCGCCGATGCCGCCCGGACACGCGGCGACTCGCTCGCGGGCACAGCGCCGTACGGCTCCGTCTGGATCCTGATCGAGTACCGGGGCGGCTGGCCGCCGAACGGCTTCGACGGCCTCGACCTCGACCCTGACACCAAAGCCCTGGTGTTCTCCGCCGCCCAGGCGGTGCGGGCACGGATGCTTCTGATCAGGCGGCACGGACGCCACAGCCCCGAGGGCCCCAGGCGCTGGGCCGTACTGCGCCACGAGAACTCCGGCGCCCACCGCCAGCAGTGGGGCACGTGGAGCCGCGACGAGGACTTGGCGCAGATCGCCGATGCCCTCGGAGCCCCCGGAGAACTCGACTGCCCGCCCGTCGTCCTCGTCTGCGCCCACGGTCAGCACGACACCTGCTGCGCCGTGCGCGGTCGGCCGGTGGGACGCGCCCTGAGTGAGCGCTGGCCGGACCTGGTGTGGGAATGCACCCACGTGGGCGGCGACAGATTCGCCGCCAACGTCGTCGTCGCGCCCGACGGTGTCTACTACGGCAATCTCGATGCCAGGTCGTCGGTGGCAGCGGTCGAAGAGCACCTGAGCGGCCGTATCCACGCGGAGCATCTGCGCGGATACACGGACCTCTTCCCACCGCAGCAGGCCGCAGTCACAGCCGTACTCGAACGCTTCGGCCCGGCCGGCCGGCATGACTACGCGATCGTCGAGACGTCCCGCGAACACGACTGCTGGCGGATCCGCATCGCCGGCCCGCCGACTCGTCCGGCGACCTTCGAGGTCGAGGTGCACTCCCATCGCACACCACCGAGTCAGCTGACCTGCCGCGGTCTTTCGATGAGTTCGGCCGTCGTCTACGAGGTCACCGCGATCCGCGTCGGGTGAGTAGCCGCTCAGGACGCCCGTAGTACAGCTGCAATGTGCGCTAGGCCGAGGCGCTGCGGTCACGGGTGTGCGCCGCCTCATTTCAGCGAGGCAGTTGCGGGTTCTGCCACGTCGGGGGCGATCACGTCGCCGATCGCGCCCCCGGTGGCGTCGCGCACGGCCTGCGCCAGGCGTCGGATCACGTCACCTTCGAAGTCCTCGGGAATGTCACCGCACAGCGCAACGGCGCCGATGTGCTCGCTGAGGACCCGGAAGGCGGCGGAGGCCGCTGCCGCGTGCAGGCGCACCTGGAGGTCGTCGGCCGGGAGGCCCAGACGCTTCGCGATGATCTCGACCATCTCGCGCTCCACTTGATCGCAGGCCATCAACCAGGCTGTGCGGAGGGGTGGTTCGGTGTCGGCGAGGCGGATCATCCGCATCGCGAGCCCGGTGTCGGCCATCTCGACGGCGTCGGCCTCATGACGGAACCGACTCGCTTCCGCGCTGAAGCGCTCTTCGAGCGAGAGGCCGGCGGGCCAGTCGCGCAGCGTGCGCATCTCCCACTCGACGCCCTGCGTCACGATGGGTTCGGCGCAGCTTTCCTTGCTGCGGAAGTGGCGCCAGATGGTGCGGGTGGACAGGCCCACCGCCTCGGCGATCTGATCGCCGCTGGTGGCGTCCACACCCTGCTCCCAGAACAGGCGAGATGCCTCCCGGGAAATCTCCAGGCGCAGCCGGTCGCGCCGCTGCTCCTTCATGTCCCGCCTCCACGCTTGGCCGTCGCCGTGCCGGTCGTCTCCACTCACGTTCCTGCCGCCGGTGCTGTACATCACTTACTGCCATAGTGTCACTAAGTGACGGGCCTGGCCACCCCACGCGCGGCACGGGCCGGCACTTGCAGTTTCTGTCACTTAGTGACAGCGTCACTAAGTGACAGACGGAACTGTTGACGTGGGAGACGACATGACCCAGACGCTGCCGCAGCGGCTTTACCTGCTCTGCTACACCGTGGACAAGGGCAAGTTCCAGCTCGACAACCTGCAGGGCCGCGGCCAGTTGCTGCGGGCCGGTGCCCTGACCGAGCTGGCTCGCGACGGACTGCTCGACGCGAAGGGAGGCAAGGTGGTCCGCATGCCCGGCAAGGCGCCGGACAACCCCTTCAATGCCGCGGTGTGGAACGACCTGCCCGACAGCAAGCCGAAGGGCTGGCTCCAGTTCATTCACAACAAGGCCCACACCGCGGAGACACCGGTCCGCGACCAGCTCTCCGCCGCGGGAGAGGTCGCCGTCTCGCGCGGCAGGGTGATGGGACTCATCCCGGCCGACCGGGTCACCGTCGCCCACCCGGAGGAGGTGCTTGCCCTCCAGGAGCGGGTGCGCGACACCGTACTCAAGGGATTCGCCCCGGTGACGATCCCGCTGGAGGAGCTGGCCATGGCCGTGTTCGCGGTCGAGCTCGAAGTGACCTGCGTGTGGAGCCGTGCCGACCTCCGCACCCACAAGCAGGCGCTCAAGGCGCTGGCCGCGCAGTTCGACGCGATCGTCCCCGGCCTGCGCAAGGCGCTGCGCGACTCGTACCTGGCGAGCCGCGCGGTCGGCGGCGGCTGGAGCGCCTGAACGCGCATCCGACGACCGCGTGACGGCCGTGCGACGGCCGTGCGACGACTGCTTCTGCGGGCCACTCAGAACGTGTGATGTGTGAAGAAAATCTAACACTGCCAAATGTCTCGCCATCTCACTAACGTCGTTCGGGGCGGCGAAGGGTCCGGCATCGAAGCCGTTCTGGCGGGGCGGCAGAACAGTTGACGGTAGGTGGAGGTGGCTGCCTGCGGAGGCTGGAACCTCGATGCCCTCCGCTTCCCGAGGGGCCGGGCGCGTCCCACCTCAGCGTTCCAGGCCGCTTGCGTTTCCGCTGGTCAAAGGCACATTTCGCGTTCCAGCGTCCCCAACTGCCCGGCTTTCGTGGCGGTCGGGGCCGATCACCCCGCAAGCTCGAGGCGTGCCTTTCCGGGATACCCGGGAGACCCCCACACCTCACATCGAGTTCATCACCGCGTGACGTGCGGCGCGGTAAGGAGCCCGGTTCACAAGCACGTCTCAACAGCAACGACATGAGGAGTTCGCAGATGCTTCGAAAGCGCTCACGCCTGATCGCCGCCCCTGTCGCGGCGCTCGCCCTGACCCTGACTGTCGCCGGGTACCAGGCCAGCGCGGCAGGGGCGTCGGGCTCGGGCGACGCGGCACGGTCCGGCAAGGCCGCCGATGCGACGGCCCCGTGTCTGTCCGGCGCCACGACGCTGGTCGGCGACCTGGACGGTGACGGCCGCCCGGACAAGATCGTCAACCCCGGGCACACCGGCACCAAGATGACGGTCCAGTGGGGCGCCGCGGACGGCTCGTTCGGCAGCAAGAAGACTGTCGGCAAGCTTCTCGGCGCGAAGACGGGCGAGGTCGCCACCGCCGCGGTCGCCGACTTCCAGAACGACGGCACCCTGGACATGGTCGTCAACCTCGTCACCCCCGCCGGCGGGGACGACCCCAACAAGGCACGCGTCGCCGAATTCCGCCCCGGCCCGCTCAAGCGGTCGAACCTGTCCTCCGCCGCCGCCCGGCACTCCGACATCGGCGACCTCGGTGAGGCCAAGCAGCTCCGCATCGCCAACTACGGCGGCGACGCGTACCCGGACGTCGCGATCCTCAACAACGCCGGCGACGGCGTGATCGAGCGGTCCGTGCGTCTGACGAAGCCGGGCAGCGGCCCCGGTGCCTTCGACTACGAGCTGCAGCAGAAGTACGGCGAGACCGGGACCCCGGCCGAGCTGCCCGCCATGCCCACCGGCGGTTGGAAGCACTTCTACAAGTCCTGCTCCTGAACACGCCCCCCTGAGCATGACCTCTTGAGCACGACCTCCTGACAACGACCGGGCGCCGCCTGCCCTTTGCACTCCGGCGGCGCCCGGGCCAGCTCGCCGCGGTCCCAGAGCGGTCCCAGAGCAGTCCCAGAAGTGAGGAACTTCGCTTGTCCAGCACGCCCCCGGCCTCCTCGGCCGCCCTACCGATGACGAACCGGGTGCGGGTCGCCGTCACCGCCTCCGACCCGATCAGCCGCGAGGGCGTCCTCAGCCAATTGCGTCGGCACCCAGAGGTCGAACTGGAAGGGGACTCCGGCCCCGCCACAGTCGCGCTGCTCATCGAGGACACCCTCGACGAGGCCGCGCTGACCCGGCTGCGGCGCGTCGTGCGCAGCGAGGGTGCGCGTGCCGTGCTCGTCGCGGGTACGGTCCGCGAGCACGAACTCCTGGAGGTCATCGAGTGCGGAGTGGGAGCCATCGTCTGGCGCCACGAAGCAACCGCCCAGCGTCTGGTCCAGGCGGTGCTGACCACAGCCCGAGGTGGCGGCGATCTGCCCGCGGACTTATTGGGCCAGCTCATCGGCCAGGTGAGGCGCCTCCACCGTGGCGGCGCCGATCTGCCGGTGTCCTTCCTGAGCTTCACCAAGCGCGAGGTGGATGTCGTGCGGCTCGTGGCGGAGGGGTTCGACACTTCGGAGATAGCCACGAAGCTGTCGTACTCCGAACGAACCGTCAAGAACGTGATGCACGGCCTCACCACACGCCTGAACCTGCGCAACCGTGCGCACGTGGTGGCCCATGCCCTGCGTGAGGGCTACATCTGACCGGACGGGCTACCGGACAGCCCATTGAGGCAGCAAGCGCTGCCCCGCCGTCATCCCTGACGTCCCTGCACTCCGGCCGGTCCGGGGAGCACGATCGACGGCAGGGCCGCCATCACATCGGTCGGCGGGGAAGCCAACGGCAGGTGGGAGCGCGAGAGTGATCCATGAGGTGGACGAGGTCCTCAAGGGCCTCATCGGCGGCGGGGCACTGACCGGGTCCGGTATCGACGTGTCCTTCGACGTGCCCACCCGTGACTGGGCGGCCCGGCGCAACGCACCCGTGGTCAACGCGTACTTGTACGACATCCGGGAGGACGTGAGCCTGCGGCAGCGCGGCCACACCGGGCTGCGCGACGACCGTGACGTCGTCGTACGCCGCCGCCGTCCCCCGCGCTGGTTCCGGCTCGCCTACCTGGTGACGGCCTGGACGAAGACACCGCAGGACGAACACCGGCTGCTGTCCGCCGTGTTGGCGACACTGCTGCCGCACGAGCTGCTGTCCGCCGAGGAACTCCCGGGAGCACTCGGGCAGCTCGGCCTTTCGGTGCCGGTGACGGTCTCCGCCAATCAGTCGGAGGCCCGTTCCCTCGCCGACATCTGGTCCGCCCTCGGCGGCGAGCTCAAGCCTTCTTTGGACGTCACGGTGACGGTGCCGTTCCCGGCGTACCCCGACTACGACGCGGGCCCGCCGGTCACCGAGGGCGCGACGGTCCGGGTCGGCGCTGTCGACGGCGGCCCGCCCCGGTCGACGGAGCGCGCCCACCGGCCCCACCAGGTGGCGGCCGCGCGCGCCGCCCACGAGCAGGCGGCGGCCCGCCGCACGGAGCAGTCATGAGCACCTCGTCGATGTCGTCACTGCCGTCACTGTCGTCGCTGGAAGACCCCTCCCCCACGGCTGACCGCCCACGAGACCCCGTGGCCGCAGCAGGACCGGCCCGCTGCCTGCTCGACCGCCTTGCCGGACTACGGCAGACGACGAGCGCCCTGGTCGAACACCGCTCCGTCGGGGATCCCACCGCGAGCGACCCGTTGCGCGGCCTGTACATGTCCGAGGACGCCGTACGTCACCTGCTGCAGACCTGGCCACAGGCGGACCCGGAGGCGGACGTCCGGCCGGACGTATGGGCGCCGTGGCCCAAGGACACCGGCGACCCCGACGACCGGCTTGCCCGGACGGCCGCCCGGCTGCGCCTGACCGAGCTGGACGCGGCCGTCCTGCTCATCGCCATGGCCCCCGACCTGGATCGCACCTTCGAGCCGCTGTACGGCTATCTCAACGACGACGTGAGCCGCCGCCGCGCCACCGTGGGGCTCGCCCTCGACCTGTGCGGGGTACCCGCGCACCTGCCGGACGCCCGCGCCCGCTTCCACCTCGCGGCGCCGCTGCGCGCCCTGGGGCTGTTGACGGTCGAAGAGGACGAACGGCCGCTCCTCACCCGCTCCTTGCGCGTGCCCGACCGGCTCACCGCACACCTCCTGGGTGACGCATCGCCGGATGCCGCGCTTCTGGGCCTGCTGCAGCCGATGCCGGTCCCGCAGCCCCACGCCGAGCATGACGAGGACTTCGTCGGGCAGCTGACCGCCCGGCTCGGCGAAGGGGCGATCACCGCCTATCTGCGCGAACACCGCGAGGGCGATGCCCTCGCCGCCCTCGCGTCCGCCCTGCACGCGGCCGGCCTCGACGCCCTGCGGTTCTCCGGTCCCGCCGACCACGTCCCTCAGCTGCTGCGCGAGGCCCGTCTCAGCGGCCGAGCCGTCGTCGTGTCTGGCCTGCCCGAACAACCGGGCCCGATGGTCGCCGAGTTGGCTGCGGCCACGGACGTGACCGTACTCCTGGCCGATCCTCGCCCCTACGATCCGCAGTGGTCCCCGCACGACCCGCTGGTGCTCCAGGCGCCCCGGCTTCCCGCGGGAGGAACGGCCGTGTGGCGGACCGCCCTTGGCCCGGCCGCCGACGCCTTCGACCTGGCAGCCACCGTGGCCCCCTATCACCTCGGTGCCGAGCGCATCGGGCGCGCCGCCAAGGCCGCCGCCACGCTCGCCGCCTTCGACGGGACCGCGCTCACCGCCGCCCACGTCCGCCTCGCCGCCCGGCAACAGTCGGCGTCGGGCCTCGAGCAGCACGCTCGCCGGATCCGGCCCGCGGTGGCCTGGCAGGACCTGGTCCTGCCCGACGCCCCCCTCACCCAGCTGCGGGAACTCACTCTGCGCGCCCGCCACCGCGACCGGGTCCTCGGCGACTGGCGGCTCAGCGCGGGCGGCGGGCGC
Source organism: Streptomyces sp. NPDC056486 (assembly GCF_042795295.1). Lineage (NCBI taxonomy): Bacteria > Bacillati > Actinomycetota > Actinomycetes > Kitasatosporales > Streptomycetaceae > Streptomyces > Streptomyces sp. NPDC056486. Next base: position 731 of record NZ_JBHTSF010000218.1, on the reverse strand, counting down.
GGACGCGGGGTCGTCGGTCTGTTCGCGGGAGATTCCGGCACCGGCAAGACGCTGTCCGCCGAAGTGATCGCCGCCGATCTGGGAGTGGACCTCTACGTGGTCCAGCTCTCCTCGATCGTGGACAAGTACGTCGGCGAGACCGAGAAGAACCTGGAGCGGATCTTCACCGAGGCCGACCGCACGGACGCCGTGCTCCTCTTCGACGAGGCCGATGCCGTCTTCGGCAAGCGCTCGGAGGTCAAGGACTCCCACGACCGGTACGCCAACATGGAGAGCGCCTACCTGCTGCAGCGCCTGGAGTCCTTCGACGGCATCGCCCTGCTGACCACCAACCTGCGGGCCAACATCGACGACGCGTTCACCCGCCGCCTCGACCTGGTGGTCGACTTCCCCTTCCCCGACCCCGGGCAGCGCCTCGCCCTGTGGCGGCACGGCCTCTCGCACGTCCCGCGCGCCGAGGGCATCGAAGTCGAGGGCCTCGCCCGGGACTTCGAGCTGTCGGGCGGCGCCATCCGCAGTGCGGTGGTGACCGCCGCCTACCTCGCGGCCGGACGCGACGAGCCGGTCGCGGCGGGCGACCTCGTGGAGGGCGCCCGCCGCGAGTACCGCAAGGCGGGCCGTCTCGTCCCGGGCGAAGCGAGCTGGTGACATGACCGCCCGCACCGTGTGAGGGCCCAGGCCGGCCCCCGGTTCGGGGGGGGGGTGGGGGCGGTGGCCGTCACACCTTGTAA
>NZ_JBHTSF010000217.1:0-12534 GCF_042795295.1 Streptomyces sp. NPDC056486 | reverse complement strand
GGCCACTGCGGTGGAACAGGTGCTCGACCTGCTAGGCGGCCGACTGCTGGAGGGCTTCTCCCACCGCTGGCAAGCCTGATCCTGAGTTGTTGTCGACGTAACGGCCGCGTCCCCACACCCGATTGCAGCCAACCGCTGGTAGAGGCTTGAACGGCTGTTGCGAAGGGCCCACAGATAGGGCAGGCCTGCTCTCTATGATCGCGGGGTGTCTACGTCCTTCCTTGCCCACGGCCCTCGAGTGGCGATACGCCGTATCTGTGACCAGGACTACGAGGAGATCACCGCTCTGACCCGGGCCAGCGCCAAGTTGCACCACCCCTGGGTGCCCAGCCGCGCGGGTACTCGCGCAGAGTTCGAGTCCTACCTCGCGCGATTCGAGCAGCCCACCCACGATGGATTCGTTGTCTGTCTGCGGCAAACCGGGGAGATCGTCGGCGGGGTGAACATCAACAACATCGTCCGGGGGTCTCTACAGAGTGGGGCTTTGGGCTACGTCGCCTATGCCTCGACCACGGGCCGCGGCTACATGGCTGAAGGCCCGGATCTCGTCATACGGTTTGCCTTCGCCGACCTGGGGTTGCACCGGCTGGAAGCCAACATCCAGCCGGCGAACAAGCCCTCGGTGAAGCTGGTTGAGCGCCTGGGGTTCCGACGCGAGGGCTACTCTCCCGCCTTCCAGCTTGCAGATGGGTTCTGGCAAGACCACGAGCGATGGGCGATCACCAGCGACATGGTGCCTCCGGACAGCACATCCTCAAGATGAGGATGCTTCCGACAGCTCCGGATAGACCACAGGGTCTCCGGGCCGGGCGTCACAGAGTTTCGAGGGCTGCCGCCTCAGCGAAGGTGCGCACCTCGATGATCACCATCGCCCGACTCCAGAACGGGGGCCCTCATCGGAAGACTTCGGCCATACGAGATACCGATTTACTAAGGTCCAATCGCCTCTGGTCACAACAGGGAAACAATGGTGCAGCTGCCCCGTTGAAGTGGAGCAGACTTTGCGCACTTCGACTGTTCCTTTCAGGGGGATCATGCGTCACGTCACCACGGCACCCGCGCTTGCAGCGGTCTGCTGCCTAAGCCTCACCGCCTGTTCCGGCAGCGATGACAGAAGTGATTCGCAGCCAAGTCCGCGCCCCGCGCTCAAGTTGGGGCAAGGATCCGACACCGCTGGGGTTTACGGCAAAGGCACCGTGAAGATCACTGCAGATAGCGTCGCCTACGTAGAGAGAGCCGGCTCATCCACCCCGGAGCGTGATCTCTTCGCCGTCCTCAGGTACGACGCAGCAAATCGGTCCAAGACCCCGGTGACAAGCACGGCCGACACGGGTGGCTTCCGATGGAAGACATCCGACGGGCATACCGTCAAGGCGGGCAACACCACGGCTGCACGAGGGGTAACTGCCCTCGGATCCAGTAATGAAGGTGGAGCAACCGTGCCACCCGAGGTCTTTATAACCGACACAGTCGCGTTCGACATCACTACCGACCAGAAGGGAGCCACCCTCATCTACGTCGACGGCGACGGCGTCACGTCTCGCTGGAAGATCCCTCCCACAAGTTCAGGATCTACTGCCTCCGCGCTGGAGTCCGACCTGCAGTAATGCCGCATCACCAGCGTCGCTGACGCGCGCTATGGGCTTCGCCCAACCAGCACGCTACAACGCCTCATTCGACTCACCCGACACTGGCCCGCAGTCGCCGACTCGGCATCGTCCGCCTTCACAACCTCGCGCCGCCGGGATATTCCCGCCCTGTACGGAACAACCTCTGGACAGGTACTCCGGAATATCGCGCATGTGGAATGACGCCTCCCGCCAGTCGGGGCCAAGGACTGGACGGCGGCCGAGCGCCAGGCCTACGCCAACGACCTCGGCGACGAGCGGGCATTGATCGCCGTCACGGCGAAGTCCAACCGCAGCAAGGCCGACAAAGACCCCTCGACCTGGATGCCCCCGGCCGAGGGCAACCAGTGCGACTACGTGAGCCAGTGGGTCGCCATCAAGACCCGCTGGAAGCTCGCCATCGACCCCAGCGAAGAAGCTGCCCTCGCCGAGAACGCCACCCGCTGCCCCAACACCCCGGTCAAGGTCCAGCTCGCCCGATAGCCCGGGGTAAGAGCCTCTGCCGATAGACGGCGCGCCGCCCAGCGGATGTGGGCTGCACCGAGACCTCGTCACGCAAGGACAGCCCGGCCGCGCTACGCGGTCAGAGGCGACGCAGCGCTCAAGGGCTGCCGACTGAGCGATCAACCGATTTGCGCGTCTACTTTCAAGTCTGCGCGCATCGCGGTACGAACCGCGACGAGGGCCTCGTGATACTCGTTCGTCGACCGGTGGTACTCCTCTGACCCCGGCACGGCCCCGTCCGCAATGTCATCCCGAAGATTGCGCACCGCTCTGAACAACTCCACCGCCGGTGTTGCCACAATCTCCGGCGCCAAAATCTCCATCTGGTATCGCGGGCCGTAGCAGGGGAGGCAGGCGGTCCGGACAGCGTCAGCCCGCTCGGTATGGGATGCCTCGGTGTCCCGCGCCACCTTCCTTACCTCGTTCCGTGCCTCGGTCAGTGTCGCCAGGAACGAGCCGTACAACTCTCTTCGAGTCGTCCGCCATTCGGCCTCGCGCTATCGGCGATACCGCTGTTCCTCAAGTGCGTGCTCGCGACGGTCCCTTCGTCGTTCGACAAGCAACGCCGAACCCATGGCGATGACCGCACCCACCAACGTGCCTACCAGAGTGGTCCAGTTCATGCCCCGACCGTAGCCACACACATGCAGAGGCTGAGATGGCCGACTACCGGAGCCGCGCGCTGTTCCCGCCACCCCTCTTTTCCACAGCTACGTCCACATCGTCCTGCCCGGCTCATCCCCGGCTGAGGAATGCCGAAGCCCCATCACAGATGGACGCCGCCCGCGCCGCGACAGTCCGCATCATCGACGGCCGGGGCACCGTCAACGCCCAGGCCTGGCGCGGGAGGCGTTCATGGTCGAGGAAGTGCGCCTCGAAGACGGTGCGTTCGGCGTGGGGGGCCAGCGGTCCTTGGTCTTCTCCAGGCTCGCGGCGGCGATGTCCCCCAGGGACAGTTCGAAGTGATCGGCCAAGGCGGCGACCGCGCCTCACCCCCGCCCCAGAGATCGAGGCGCCCGAGATCAGCCAGGGGAGAAGTCGAGATGTAGGAGGGCGTGCCATCCCGCCGACAGCTCGCGGCCCACGGCCAAAGAGCAAGGCGGCTACCTCTGGGAGTTGTCGTCCTTCAGCATCAGGTACAGGAAGGCAACGACGGCTACGGCCACCGAGATTGCCGCACCTAACGCAGGGTTGGTGTAGGCGGCGTAGCCGACGATGACGGCTGAGATGGTGAGGAGCAGAAGAGTTCGGGCGTCCATAGGGCAACCACTCCTGTGGTTTCGGAGGGCCGTCAAGAACAAGTGAGAGTGGCATGGTGTCCGGTGGCCGGGACGCGCTGCGTGCGCGGTCGGGTTAGTAGGGGCCCGAGGGTTTGCCGGCCTCGCGGATCACGTCGAGGAGCATGTGGTCCCGTAGGTTGCTCGGGCAGCTGGCTCAGTAGCGGTCGTTGCCTAGCCGCACACCATCCTCCATGGGGTGAGCTATCAGGTCGTCAGCCGTCGACCGTCATTGCACCGTCATCGTTTGGACGTACAGGTGGACCCCAAATACGGTGCCGAGCGGATAGCCACTGCGTGCGGTTGCGAGCACACTGCTGGCATCCAACTATTCCCAGCGGCAGAAGGAAGTTGCTGTGTGCGAACCTGTGGTTTCTGTCCAGCGAGTCGGCCTACCAGATGCCGTCGAAGGCCATCTGGCTTGGGGGGTCCTCGCCAGCCACAACTGTGTCGTCGTTCCCGGGCCTTTAGATTGGTTACATGAGGGAGAGATCCCTTTAGAGGTGTTGTTGGCGTCGTCCCGCAGGAGTGCGCCTGGCTTCGTCGAGCGGATTAAACCTGAAAGCATCAGGATCCTGGGACTCGCCACGCACCCGAAGGGTGCGGCTGCTTTTCTTGGGCTGACACAGGATTCTCGCCATACTCCTTTCAGGGAAGAATTTAACAAGCGGGAGTTCGAGGCATCGTTAGATTCAGACTCGGACGTGTGGACCGCGCTCGAGCGAGCCCGGGCAGTTCCGGGCGGAATCCGGGAACTGATCCCGGATCAGGTCCTACCACAGGTCCGAGAGTGGGAAGCCATCCTCCAGCGCAATCTGATTCACGATGACAGCCAAAGGACACCCGAAGAGATCAGCGGATGGATATGCAAGTCTGTACCGTGGTGTAATTGTGCGGGCCGGTGGTGGGATTAGTGGCGCCCCGAAACCACCAGTGGCCGCCTCGCCTGGACATAGCACTCGCGGCCGTTTTATTCGCACTCGATCTGCTCGTTAATCAGGGCCCCCGCCCTGGCGACACCGCCCCCCAGTGGGCCGTGCCGCTTTATGCGGCCGTGGGCTATCTACCACTAGTCTGGCGGCGGCGGTTCCCAGTCCCAGTGCTACTGATTGCCGTGGTACACAACCTGCTGGCTTGGCTTCTCGTGTCCGGCTACGTGCCGATGTTTCACGTGTGGCTCGGCCTCTACACGGTCGCTTATCAGTGCAGCCATCGCACAGCGACACTTGGGCTGTTGTCAGCCTTGGCACCCACCGCGCTCAACATCATCGACGAAGTTCGAATCGCTACACCGGACAACCGTACTGACGCGTTCGCTGTGGCGACCGTCGTCGGCATGATGATTAACCTTGCCGTTTTCGGGGCGGGGCGGTGGGCCGCCTGGATGGTGCGGCACCGCCATCTCGAGGCTGAGCGGGCCGCCGCTGATGCGGTAGCAGCCGAACGCAGGCGTATCACTAGGGACTTGCACGATATTGTGGCGCACGCCGTCAGCCTCATAGTGCTCCAGGCAGCCGGAGCGGCGCGCGTTTTACGCAAAGACCCTGGCCGCGCAGAGGTGGCACTGCAAAACGTCGATGAACTCGGGCAGCAAGCGATCGTCGAACTGCGTCGAATGCTCGACCTCCTCGCCGACAGCTCCGACTACCCCTCATATTCCACGGCGCAACCCCTCCCTCGACTAAGGGACATCAGCGCGCTACTGGAGCGCATGCGGGCCAGCGCAATGCGGATAGAACTGAATACCACCGGAGACCCGGTTCCCCTGGCCCCTGGGGTAGACTTGTCTGCCTACCGAATCGTGCAGGAAGCACTCACCAACTCCACTCGGTACGCCGATCCAAACCAGCCAATCCACGTGCAAGTGCGCTGGCATCCCGGGGAATTGGAGATCCAAATACGCGACCACGGACCAGTCGTCCGAAGCTCTGCAGCACATTCACTCTCCACCGGCCAGGGACTTCTCGGCATGCAGGAACGGGCCGCCGCAGTCGGCGGTCGCTTCCATGCTGGCCCGCACCCAAACGGCGGATTTCTAGTGACGGTCACCTTCCCCGTCACAAGAACACCGGCACCGGTAGCCGCGCCGGGTGAGAATGACAGTGAACTACGTCGGATGCCAGCAGCAGCACAGCAGCCATGACAGCCGAGAAAGACGAGCGCACACGTGTCCTGCTCGCAGATGACGAGCCGCTGGTGCGTGCCGGCCTGTCAATGCTCCTACATGCCGAAGACGACCTCGTGATCGTGGGCGAACTAGGCGATGCTACTGAGGCCGTCGAACAGGCCGCGCAACTACGCCCAAACGTAATCGTGATGGACGTACGCATGCCACCAGGCACGGACGGTGGCGTCGAAGCCACTCGTAGGCTCACCGACGATGCATTCATCGACAATACCGGCTACACGCCGGCCGTCCTGGTACTGACAAGCTTCAACGACGATGAGGCCGTCTATGCCGCACTCCGTGCCGGCGCCTCCGGGTTCATGCTGAAGCACGCTGCGCCAAGCGAACTCGTAGCGGCCATCCGAGCCGTAGCAAACGGCCACGCCTGGCTCCACCCAGCGGTGACCCGGAAGTTACTGAACGACTTCGCAACCCGCCCCCGTCTCCCACTCCCCACTCTTGAGGAGATGCAACGCTTGACCCCGCGGGAACGTGAAGTGCTGGCATTAGTTGCGCACGGATTCAGCAACGACACGATCGCCGAGTATCTCGTCCTCGCCCGCGCCACGGTCAGAACGCACCTGGGGCGAATCTTGGTCAAACTCGGCCTGGACAGCCGCGCACAGGCGGTAGCTGCCGCCTACAAAAGCGGCCTGGTACGGCCCGATGACCAGCCGCCGAGCCAGCCGACCAGAAGACCGTAGGCATCCTGCAAGTGTGGCGTGAGGCCGTCGCATGCGCCCCGGTCCCCCAACGTCCCGTGGCTCATGCCCCAGCAACTCGGCATCTCGCCCTGCAACGCACACACCCAGGACAGTCACCGACTACACCACCCGCGTGTTCTTGACCTTCGCCTACCGCACGTTCACGGCTCCTCCCTCCTCTACACCACAGCCGCACCGGCAGGCTCTCCCACCGCACCGCAGTCGGAGACCTCCACCAGCTGACGGCGTCGGGCGCGGCCAGCGCACGCCGGCCACCCTCGCCTGCACTGGCGCCTCAGCCAGAAGGTCAACAACTGTTCGATCCCGACTGGCGTCAGCGTCGGCACAACCGGACGGTGTAGCTGGTCCGGGACCAGGCGGGGCCTGGTGGGCGTCGGGCGCTGGGCGGGCGGGTGTTCCGTCATCGTCTGGGACGGAGAATCGTGATGAGCGCGACGGGGGTTCCCAGGCTGTGCCCGGGAACCCCCGCTCGAGTTGACCGGGCGCACCCCAAATGCGCCGTGGTCGAGGTCCCTTGTGCATCTCCAAAGCGGGATCCTGCGATCCAGGGTCGGTGATGCGGTGTCAAGGAAGCAAATTGAAGTCCGGACAAGGATGCAACATCGGCGCGCTGGGGCGAGTGCGGTCACGCGTTGGACGGCACTGGCCTGCCCGGACGGCATGCCAGTCATGATCGGGACATAGGTGAAACAGAGCGTGGATGTCTGGATTCCGGTTGGTTTTCGGGATGTTGGGTGCGGCACCATTCCTGGTGTGCGGCACCGGCCAGGCCCCAAACCTGTTGGTGCGCATCGCGCGCAACTCCAAAGCACCTAGCGCGGGGGCGTGTTGACACGCTTCCGGAAAAGGATGATCCGTGTATGCAGAGCTGGCCTGTGTATGGCCTGGAATGCCTCGGCGTCTGCCGCAAGGGCGGACTGTCGTCACCGTGATCGTGGTGGTGGCCGTGATCGGGGTATCGGTTGTCTTTCTGCCCTGGCAGGACCTGCTTGCAGCGTTCATCGTCGAGGTGGCCGCTGCCTGGCTCCTGACGGTGCTGCCGGTGCCCGGCTCTCGTCGCCGTCGCGTCCGCTCGTGATCCGATGGGACACGAGCGCGAGCTGACTGCCCGGGCCGTGGAGATGACCGAGGTGGCGCGTCAGCTTCGTCTGATGCGCCACCTGGCCGGCCTCACTTACGCCCAGCTGGCCCGGGCAACGGGTCTGAGCACGGCCCAGCTGCATCGGGCCGCGAACGGCTACCGGACGCCGTGGCCGGTCGTCGAGAAGTTCAGCCGCGGCTGCGGAGTCGACCCGCGCGCGGTCCAGGAGCACTGGCGGGAGGCGATGGCGGCTCCCGAAAGTGTTTCCTTCGGTCTCGACCGGGTCAGAGGCATCACAACCTTTGACGAACTGCGCGAGGCGATGCAGGAACTGCTCAGGGCCAGTGGCCTGAGCCTGCGCGAGCTATCGCAGCGCGCGCCGGCCGGAACACTGCCGCGGACCACACTGAACGAGGCGCTGCGGGGCAAAGCCCGCCTGCGCAAGGATCTTGTTCTGGCATTCGTCGGGGCGCTGCGGCTGGGTTCGGAGCAAGAAGCCGCGTGGTCGGATGCGTGGAAGCGGGCCAGCCTGAACAAGTCGGTGCGGCAGCAGGTCGTGCAGGTCCTGCCTTCGCCCCATCTTCTTCGGGCCCTGTCGGAAATCGACATGCCGGAATGGAACTGTCTGGCCGAGCTGGTGGACAGTGCGCTGGACGGGCAGAGCCGCCAGGCGCATGGCACCGGGACGGCTGAAGGCGCGCCCTTGGAGGTGTCCATCACCTTTCACCGGGACGCTGAAAGACACTGCAGCGCGATCGTAATCCGGGATCAGGGAGCAGGCATGGACAGGTCGGAGCTGCTCGACTCGGTGCGCCTGAACTGGGCAGGCGGCGGCCGGTCGCTGAGCGGGTTCGGATTCAACATCGCCACACGGCGTCTGGGCTCGGTCGTCACCGTGCGCACCGCCCGGCGCGAGGATACGGCGTGGAGTGTGCTGAGCCTGGATCTGCGGGCCCTGGCCCGCGACACGCAGTGGAGGGTACAGCTGCGTGTTGAACCCAAGCAGCGGCAGGACGAGCACGGCACCGAGATCACGATCAGCGAGCTGCGTGACCCGCGTCCACGGCACATGCGCCGACTGCGCGACCGGCTCGGCGATGTCTACAGCTACCTCATCCGGGAGGATCGGCTGCGCCTGACGTTGGACGAGTACCTCGTATCCCCCCGGCTGCCCTGCGCCTGGGACGCCGCACGACGTGTCCAACTCCGCGAAGGCCCAGTGGCAGCCCGGCAGGAGGTCGACGTCACGCTGGCAACAGTTCAGCAGTGCCAGGCCTGCGGGGCATCGGCCTCCTTCGACGCCGACATGTGCGGCGAGTGCGGCAGTCGCCGCCTGATCCCGCTGGCCCGCCGCGTGTGGGGATGGCTCGGAATCCAGCGCTACCTGCACCCCACCGACTACGGCATCGACTTCTACCGGCACGGCCGCAAGATCCTGGCCCGGGACAAGAGCCTGTTCGCCTGGACCGACGACGACACCGGCACCGTGCAGCCCGAGTACCCCGCCGACCTTCCCAACCAAGGACGCATCATCGGGGAGATCCACTGTGACCACGTCCCGGTGTCCTGGTCCAAGGACTCCTTCGCCACGGACAGCTCACCCTGGCGTGGCGTCGTGCATGTCATACGGGGCCAGGGCCCCCTGAGTACTGTGCACGGCCAGCGCCTCGGCTATCCGGTCAACACCAGTCCGCTCGCCGTGCTCTTCAGGGCTTACCGCCGAAACGATCCGGGACTGAGATGGCTCGTGCCCGGCGACGGCCAACGGGCCATCCACGAACAGACCCGGCAGTGGGGCCAGGCCTTCCACCGCCTGCAGCCTGAGTTTCAGAGCGACCAGGTCTGGTACGACGCCGCGGCTGCGCATGACGCACACCGTCTGCGCCCTGCCCGGGAGGGCCAGGCGGATCCTGCCTCGCCAGCCCTCTTCGAGCAGTTGCAGCAGGAAGCCCGGGGCAGCAACGCCACCGGCCACAGCCGCTCTCCACGCGCGCCGCAGACTGTCGTGCGCTGCGAGTACCTCTTCGAGCGGGAGGCCCGAACGAACAAGGACGGCCGGGTCAGCTACCGGGCCACGGGGCAGCGCCTGCGGGTGAGCAACATCGGCACTGGCCCGGCAGACCACCTGCGCATCGGGATCGAACCGGTCGGCGACGGCACTTGCCCCGTCATCTTGAATGCGCGCGGCGACGGATCCGTGCTCGAGGTCGGCCGGCTTCTTGGCCGCACTCACGTCGACTTCCCGGTCGCCCGGACGTGGGGTACAGCTCCCACCGCACGGCTCACCGCGAACTGGGAAGAAGACGGAGTGAAGTTCCAGGAGATCCAGTCCATCAGCTGGAGCTGACTCACCTGGCAGTCTGCCGTGACCGCTCATCCCTCGCGTTCATCGGCTCGCGGCTGATGCGTATCCGGCCCGGCTTCCCCTTCCGGTGCCGGGCGGGCATCGGCCCGGTCAGCGCGCGGACAAGGGGGGCGGGTGCAGCACCCTCATCACCCCAGTCCCCGTCGGCCAGGACAGCTGCCAAGCACGCTTGTTCTGCGCGGAGTTGCCCGGACCGGTGCCTGGTGCGTGCTGTGACGAGCCAGGGCGCCGGTCTTGATGCGCTCGCTGTCGACCGTGTTCTCTTCCCAGGCAGCGGGGCGCGGAATACGCGCTGTCGCTGCTGGGGCCCTGAAGCTGCTGCGGGTGCGCGGGACTGGCAGGAGATCTGGGAACAGCTAAAGATCTCCTGCGGCTACCGCTTGGTCCCGTAGTGTGCGCAGACTGACCCGTTCGCCTGCTGTGTTCATAATGTGCCACTCGCTCATCCCCTGGCAGGTCTTGGTGCCCCGCACGACGGCGCCTGCTTCGTCCGCCCGCCCGTAGGGGGTGCCGCCGGTCTCAGTGAGCACAATGCCGCCGTCCTCGTCGATGGTCGCCCAGTGGTCGACATAGCGGTAGGTGAGCACGATCCGGGTGCCGGGCTTGAGGACACCGGCGTCCAGCATCTTGGCCACGTCCGTGTGGCGGCGCCTCGAGGCTGCCGCGCGCCGGGCCGGTGGCCGGCGCCGCGGCTTATCCGGCATTTTCGGCGCCTGTTGCAGTATCGGCTCGACACACTCAAACCCGAGGCTCTGCGGATCCCAGATGGTCCGAAACAGGCGCAGATAGAGCTCTTGGCGGGTCTGGATGACGGATGTCATCGACTCGTTCGGTCCGAACGAGCGCAGCAGTCTGTCGAGGTGGTGGGTCCTGATGAATTCGCGCAGCCGCGGGTTGCGCCGGTCGTAGCCGGGGGCGATGACGCCGAGGAGGATGTTGCTGCGGGGGTACATCGGGGCCTTCTCCGGCAGCGGCAGGTCGTTGATGCTCGAGTTCTCGCGGCCGTCGAGCAGTCCCAGGCCGCCAAGCTGGTTGCGCAGGCTGCGGAAGACGACGGGGTTGGGGATTTCGTCGGCGGCCCGGTGGGGATGGTTGGCCCACAGGTGCTCGATGTGGAAGCGGTCGGGGTCGAGGAAGGCGAGTACATCGTGCGGGCGCTGGCAGGAGTGGTCCACGAAGGACGCGGCCCGGGCAAGGAGGTATCTGATCTGGTGGGAGTTGTTGCCGCGCAGCCCCAGAGTGACCGCGTCGTTCACGGCCAGGCCGTCTTGCTGGATCAGCCGGCCCAGAATCAGGGCGACATCGGCGGGGGTCTGGCAGGTGCGCAGCAGCGGTACGAGGGTGTGGTGGATGAGTTGGTCGGAGTCGGCGGACTGCACGGGCAGGTCGTGCAGGATCCTGAGCACGTACCAGCGGTCCAGGTAGGCGGCGACCAGGCGGCTCTTGGCCTTGGCGTCGGACAGCAGGTCGTCGGGGCCGATGGCGGCGAGGACAGCGACGCTCTGGGCTCCCAGGCCGTTGCGCTCGTTGAAGAACACCGCCTCGAGTCCGTCGCCGTCTTTGAGGGTGCGGCTTGCGGCCAGGACCGGGCGGAACAGGCGTGCCGTCTTCAGCAGGTCCTGGACGAAGCGCGTGAAGTTGTTCTTCTGTCCTTTCGCCAGTCCAAGGTGCTGGGACTGGCGGCGGACCCAGACGTTGAGGTTGGTCTCGATCTGGCGGCGGTCGTCGTCCTGGCCTGTGCGGGCGTGCCGGGCCAGGAGGAAGGCTTTGATGAAGCGGGAGACGGCCGAGGCGTCCTCGCGGTCGGTGGCCAGCTCCCGGAGCATCTGCTGCCACTGGGCGTTGAGCTGGTCCTCGTCCTCGCCGACGTTGGACAATAGGTGGCTCTTGAGGAGGTCGACCGCGGTGAGGCGGGCGCCGCGGTCGTTCATCGTCTCGAACATGCGGTAGCCGTGGTCGGAGTCGGCGGCCCGAATGCCGACCAGGGTGATCCGGTCCAGGAGCCACTCGGTGAACCGGGGCAGGCTCTCGGCATCGAGGTCTTCGGCGAGTTGTGCTTCGATCTGCTGGCTGCGGGCCCACAGATTGCGCCGGGACAGCGAGTCCCCCCGAACAGGTTCGTAGGCGCGTCCTTCGCTGACCGCGCGCAGGACCGGTTCGTGGTCGCTGATGGCCACGCAGAACTGGCCGCGGTCGGTGGTGATGACGCGGCTGAGCTGTTCCGCGATGCGGTGATGCTCCGGTTCCTGTGCCATCAGGCGCAGCTGGAGCAGGATCAGGTGCAGAGTGACGAACCGCTGCTGGCCGTCGACGAGACAGCGGCCGCTCTTCCCCGGCTCCTGCTCCTGCTCGTAGTAGACGAACGGCCCCAGGAAGTACTGCGGTGCGGTCCCGGGGCGGCGCAGATACGCCGAGTTCCCCGACCAGTCCTTGAAGGAGTCGCATAAGTCGCGTAGCAGGGTGCGCACTTCGTCTTCGCCCCAGGTGTAGTCACGCTGGTAGTAGTCAACCTCATAGGTCACTTCACGAAACAGCTCCCGCAGACTGAAACCGCGGGACTCGATCTCACTTGTGCCCATGCCGGCCCCTCCCCCGCCCCGCCCCCTGCCGTATCTCCATGCTGCCAAGGCGGCCTGCAGCCGTACAGACACCCTGCAGTACGAAGGCAAACCTGGCAGGGGCCCGGCTTAAGGCCCTAGGCCGTGTCTTCAATGTAGTTGCGCGGGATGATGGGCATTGTGAGCCGACGCTATGAACTGACCGATGAGGAATGGGAGTTGTTACGTC
>NZ_JBHTSF010000216.1:0-12558 GCF_042795295.1 Streptomyces sp. NPDC056486 | reverse complement strand
GGGGGGCGGGGGGCGGCCCCCCCGGCCGGCCCCGGCCCCCCGCCTCGCGGGACATCGGTCAGGCGGAGACCCGCACCCCCAGGTGGATGACCGAGTCGTCGGCGAGAACTGTCTGATGGGCCATGCGCAGTTCGAGACCGGGTTCGATGCCGAGCTCCTCGATGAGCTGCCCACGGGTGCGGCGGTAGGAGGCGAGTGCGTCCCCGCTGCGGCCGCTGCGGTGCAACGCCACCATCAGCCGGGCGCAGAAGCCCTCGTTGAGCGGGTCCTCCACCACCAGCCGGCGCAGCTCACCGACGAGTTCCAGGTGGCGGCCGAGCTGCAGATCGAGGTCCACGCGCCGTTTGAGGGCGGTCATCCACGCCTCGTCGTACTGAAGGGCTGTGCCCGCGAGGGCCGCGCTTTCCCGCAGGTCCTCCAGTGTGAGCCCGCGGCGCAGCGCGAGTGCCTCCTGATACTGCTTGGAGGCCAGTTCGTGGTGGCCCGATTCCGCGGAGTCCGCGGCCAGCGCGCAGAGCCGGTCGAAGCACACCGTGTCGAGGATGCCGTCATTGACCTGCAGCTGGTATCCGGGGGCGCGGGTGCGCAGCGTGCACCACCGGCCGTCGAGATCGTGCCTGATGAGGAACTTGCGCAACTGCGACACGTACACCCGAAGCGCCGCGAGCGCGGTGGCCGGCGGCCGGTCGCCCCACAGCTCCCTGATCAGTGCCTCGTTGGAGGCGGTCGCGTTGGGCCGGATCAGCAGCGTGGCAAGGAGCTGGCGCAACTTGCGCTGTGGAAGCGGGACTTCGACCGAGTCGACGACGACCTCCAGTGGCCCGAGGAGCCGAAGAGCGACCTTGCGCGGGGCGATGTCCTGTACGCCGCGACCCGGGGCACGCAGCTCCGTCAGCACGGTCATGCCGGGACCTCCAGACGAGGGTGGGCGCTGCGGAAGAAGGCGAGCGGCTCGGCATCGCGCAGCAGGCCGAGGTCGACGACCTCTCCGACCACGATCTCGTGGTCCCCTCCCGGGAACATGGCGTACAGCCGGCAGTCGAGGTAGGCGAGCGCCTCGGTGAGGACCGGCGCGCCCGTCTCCGCGTCCTGCACGGCGAGGTCGTCGAAGCCGGCGGTGTCACGACGGGCGAACGCACGGCACAGAGCGGCCTGGTCAGCGGCCAGAATGTTGACGGCGAAAGAGCCCGATTCGCGGATGGCGGAGAGTCCCCGAGAGCCGCCATGGAGACAGAAAAGCACCAGTGGAGGGTCCAGGGACACGCACGTGAAGGAATTCGCGGTGAGCCCCATCGGTTCTTTCTCGCTGTCCTGACAGGTAATCACCGCGACACCGGTGAGAAACCGGCCGCAGACCTCCCGGAGTGCTGCCGCGTCCACGTTCGCGGCATGCTTCTCCTCGGCTTCCGAAACGATCAGGCTATCCACAGAACCCCCTAGGAATGACCGCGCCCGCCCGTCGTCGCGGAGTACTGCGCGAGCCGGGAACCAAGGCGGCACGGATAGGGCGAGCGTAGCGAGGCGGTGTTGCTGCTGCCTATGGCCCGTGGGACGAGAGGGGGCGTACTTTCGGCTGAATACCGTATCCGGAGACAGCTCAATCGCGCGGAGAAGACCCAGGTCACCGAGTGATCCCCTGATCACCTGCGTCGGCTTTTGGCCGCTCGGACTGGGCAATCCAGGAGACCTTCGCGGGCAGCTGCGTCCACTGTCCGCCCGGTTCGGGTGCAGATGCCCGCACCCGTCCGCAGGCCAGCCCGCCACCTGCTCCGCGACGGTTTTTCCCGGCCCTCATCCCCGCTTTACGTCAGCGGGTGAGTCTGATTCGACCGCACGCAGAGCGGACCTACCCGGAACGGAAGGAAAGCAAATGCGCAGCACCCTCATCGTGGCCCGCATGAATCCGAACGCCGCGGCTGATGTGGAGCGTATCTTCGCCGAATCCGATGCCGGGGAGCTGCCCGGCCTGATCGGGGTGAAGGAACGCAGACTTTTCCGATTCCACGATCTCTACATGCACTACATCGCGTCCGACGACGAAGTACGCGATTCCATCGAGGAAATACGCGGCCACGCGCTCTTCACCGGCGTCAGCGAGCAGCTCAGCGCACACATCACGGCCTACGACCCGCGGACGTGGCGCGGCCCTCAGGACGCCATGGCGGACGAGTTCTACACCTGGCACGCGGACAGCTGATCTCCGGCACGGGAGGCGCGCGCGCCGGCGACGACGGGGTCTCCGGACAGGGCGCACCGCAAGTGCGGGACAACGAGAGGAGGCTGGCGTGGCCAGCAACCGAATGACGAAGATCGCGGCGAAGGACATCGAGCCCAACCGGCGCCGGGGCGGGGATCTGCGGACGCTGCTGAGCCCGGCCACGGCGGGCACCACGTCGGGGTTCATGGGGGTGCTCACCCTGGAGCCCGGCGAGGTGGTCACCGAGCACTATCACCCGTATTCCGAGGAGTTCCTGTACCTCGTCAGGGGCGCCATCACGGCGCTGGTCGACGGCGAGCCGGTGCCCCTCGCGGCCAACGATGCGCTCCATCTGCCGACCGCCGTCCGCCACCGGCTTGAGAACCACGGCACCGAGCCCGCCTTCATGGTGTTCCAGCTCGGTCCCCTTGCGCCACGTCCCGAGCTCGGCCATGTGGACACGGAACCGTTGCCGGAACAGGAGTCCGTATGAGTGCCCGGAGGGTCGTGGTCACCGGCATCGGAGTGGTGGCTCCGGGCGGTGTCGGGGCCAAGGCGTTCTGGAAGCTCCTGACCGAAGGCCGTACGGCGACCCGCGCCATCTCCCACTTCGACGCATCGGCCTATCGGTCCCGGATCGCCGCTGAGGTCGACTTCGACCCGGCCGCGGCCGGGCTGAGCCCGGCCGAGACCCAACGCATGGACCGCTGCGCGCAGTTCGCCGTGGTCGCCGCGCGTGAAGCGCTCACCGACAGCGGTGTCGAGCCCGAGGACATGCCGCCGCATCGGATCGGGGTGTCCATCGGCAGCGCCGTCGGCTCCACGGTCACCCTGGAACAGCAGTACGTCCGCGTGAGCGGCGGCGGCAGCCGTTGGGTGGTGGACGCCGAGGATCCGTATCCGTATCTGTACAGCGCTCTCGTGCCCAGTGCCCTGGCAGGCGAGGTCGCCTGGGCTGCCGGCGCCCAGGGCCCGGTCCGGGTGATCTCGACCGGCTGCACCTCGGGCCTGGACTCGGTGGCGCAGGGGGCCCAGTTCATCGAGGACGGGGCCGCCGACGTGGTGGTGGCCGGCGCGACCGACGCGCCGATCTCCCCCATCACCGTGGCCTGCTTCGACGCCATCAAGGCGACGTCGCCCAACAACGACGACCCGGCGCACGCCTCCCGCCCCTTCGACCGTGACCGCGACGGTTTCGTGCTCGGTGAGGGCGCGGCGGTGCTGATCCTGGAGGAGGCCGAGGCTGCCCGCCGCCGCGGCGCCCGCGTCTACTGCGAGGTCGCGGGCTACGCACAGCGCAGCAACGCCTTCCACATGACGGGGCTTCGCCCCGACGGCGAGGAGCTGGCCGAGGCGGTCCGGTTGGCACTGGGCCGTGCCCGGCTGGCGCCGGAGGCCGTCGACTACGTCAACGCGCATGGCTCGGGCACCCGGCAGAACGACCGCCACGAGACCGCCGCGTTCAAGAAGACGCTCGGCGAGCACGCCCACCGGATTCCGGTGAGCTCCATCAAGTCCATGGTCGGGCACTCACTCGGCGCGATCGGCGCGCTGGAGCTCGCCGCCTGCGCGCTGGCCATCGAGATGGACACCGTGCCGCCGACCGCCAACCTCCACCACCCCGACCCTGAACTCGGCCTGGACTATGTGCCGTTGACTGCCCGCCCGCACAGGACGGACACCGTGCTCAGCGTCGGCAGCGGCTTCGGCGGCTTCCAGACGGCGATGGTGCTCACCGCACCCGGACCGGAGATACGCGATGTCTGACACGACGACGGCAGCCCGCAGGGCGGTGGTCACCGGGATCTCGGCGATCGCGCCGGGCGGCTGGGGCACGGAGGCCTTCTGGCGCAATGTGCTCGAGGGCCGCAGCACCCTCGGCCCCGTGACGCACTTCGACGCGGAGCGGTTCCCCGTCCGGGTGGTCGGGGAGGTCTTCGACGACGAGGTGCTTCCGGGCGTCGATCCCCGGCTGGCCGTGCAGACCGACCGGTGGAGCCAGTTCGCGCTGCTGGCCGGCGAGGAGGCGCTGGCGGACGCGGGGGTGCGCCCCGGGACGTTCTCGCCCTACGACATCGGGGTCATCACGGCCTCCTCCTCAGGGGGCAACGCGTTCGGGCAGCGGGAAATCGAGGCCCTGTGGTCGAAGGGTCCGCGCCATGTCGGCCCGTACCAGTCGATCGCGTGGTTCTACGCCGCCACCACCGGCCAGCTCTCCATCCGGCACGGTGTCAAGGGCCCCTGCGGAGTCACCGTCAGCGAGCAGGCCGGCGGCCTGGACGCCATCGCCCAGGCCCGCCGCACCGTCCTGCACGCCGACGCCAGGCTCGTTCTCACCGGTGGCACCGAGGCACCGCTGAGTCCGTACGCACTGACCTGCCAGACCACATCGGGGCGGCTGAGCGCCAGCGCCGACCCGGATCGCGCCTACGCCCCGTTCGACGCCGACGCCTGTGGTCATGTGCCCGGCGAGGGCGGCGCACTGCTCGTGGTGGAGGACGAGGACAGCGCCCGCGAACGCGGCGCCGAGCGGCGGTACGGCGAGATCGCCGGCCATG
This sequence comes from Streptomyces sp. NPDC056486, assembly GCF_042795295.1. NCBI lineage: Bacteria > Bacillati > Actinomycetota > Actinomycetes > Kitasatosporales > Streptomycetaceae > Streptomyces > Streptomyces sp. NPDC056486. The sequence goes on along the minus strand of NZ_JBHTSF010000216.1, from coordinate 7,803 downwards.
CGGCCACGTTCGATCCGGCGCCCTCGATCGCGGCCGGACACGGACACGGCGGACTGCGCCGGGCCGTGGAACTCGCCCTCGACGACGCCCGGGTGCGGCCCGACGAGGTCGACGTGGTCTTCGCCGATGCGGCGGCGACTCCCGAGCTCGACCGCGCCGAGGCGCAGTGCCTGGCCGAGGTGTTCGGCCCTGCCGGGGTACCGGTCACCGCTCCCAAGGCGTGCTACGGACGGCTGTATGCGGGCGGTGCCCCGCTCGACGTCGTCACCGCCCTGCTGTCCCTGCGCGAGCAGGTGATCCCACCCACCGGCCCGGGCGTCGTACCGGACCCCGCCCACCGTCTCGACCTCGTGACCGAGCCCCGGCAAGTCGCTCTGCGCACCGCCCTCGTACTCGCGCGGGGGTACGGCGGGTTCAACTCCGCCCTTGTCCTGCGGGCGTCGGCCTGATGGCGCCCCTGTCCGATGTTCCCCACACCACTGCGAAGGGACCGGCTGACATGACCGTTCCGCCTTTCACGTACGAGGAGTTCCTGACAATCGTCCAGCACTGCACCGGGGTTGCCGTCGAGGAGCTCCAGGTGGACGACCCGGCGGTGACCATCGAGGACATGGGAGTGGACTCCCTGGGCCTGCTCAATGTGATCACCGAGGTGGAGAACCGCTACGACATCCGGCTGGACGCCGAGGGTGTCACGTGTTTCCCCGAGATCCACTCCCTGATCAACGAACAGCTGCGGCCCGCCGCGGCCCGTACCGAGAACAAGATCGTCATCGACGCACCGTTCGCCCTGGTGTGGGAGACCACCAACGACGTGGCGAACTGGCCCCACCTCTTCAGCGAGTACGCCTCCGCGGAGATCCTGCACCGCCAGGGCGACACGGTGCGTTTCCGTCTCTCCCTGCACCCCGAGCCGGACGGCACCGTGTGGAGCTGGGTCTCCGAGCGCGTCATGGACCGTGCGAACAGGTCGGTCCGGGCCCACCGCGTCGAGACCGGGCCCTTCGCCTTCATGAACATCAACTGGTACTACCGGCAGACCGCCGCTGGTGTGGAGATGCGCTGGGTGCAGGAGTTCCACATGAAAAAGGACGCCCCCGTGGACGACCCGGCGATGGTCGCGCGCATCAACAAGAACTCCAAGATCCAGTTGGCGCTCATCAAGGAGCGGGTCGAGGCAGCCGCCCGCGGGCGCGCCGGAGCGGCGGTCGCGCGATGACGAACGTGGACTTCGCACTCAAGGGCAGGCATGTCCTGGTCACCGGCGGCGCCCGGGGCATCGGCAGGGCCACGGTGCTCTCCCTGGCCGCGCAGGGCGCGTCGGTGACGGCCTGTTACGTCAACGAGAGCAAGCAGGTCGAGTCGCTGCGGCGGGAACTCACCGAGCAGGGGGCACAGGGCACGCTCGTGCGCTGCGACATCACGGACCACGAGCAGGCCGAGCGGCTGTGCGCCGAAGCGCACGAGACGTACGGCGCGATCGATGCCGTCGTCAACAACGCCGGTGTCATCAGTCACCTGCCGCTGGAGAAGCTGGCCCCCGACGAGTGGCACCGGATCCTCGACACCAACCTCACGGGGATGTACCACGTGATACGCGCGACGCTGCCGTACGTCGCCGAGGTCGCCTCGATCGTGAACATCAGCTCGGCCGTCGCACACCACGGCATGCCGGCCGCCGCCCACTACGTGGCGTCGAAGGCCGGCGTGATGGGGCTGACCAAGGCCCTGGCCAAGGAGTTGGGCCCGCGCGGCATCCGCGTCAACTGTGTCGCCTCCGGCCTGGTCGAGACCGACCAGATGAAGGCCGTCACAGCCGAGGGGCGGGCCCGCTACGAGCAGATGATCGCGCTGGGCCGGCTCGGCCGCCCCGAGGAGATCGCCGAAGTGGTGCTGTTCCTCGTCTCGCACGCCGCCCGGTACATCACGGGCGCCACGCTCGACGCCGACGGCGGCATCTGAGGTATGGGGCCGACCATGCTGGTGCGCACCGTACTGGAGATGACGGTCCGTGAGGGCTGCGGGGACGAGTTCCGCGCGGCATGGCTGGAGACGGCTCAGATCGCGGCAAGGCTGCCCGGCAGTGTCGCCCAGACGCTGCTGCGCGATCCGTCCTGCCCCAACACCCATCTGATCATGGCTGATTGGGCCGACCACCGAGCCCTGGACGCCTTCCAGAAGAGCGCCACCCGTCAGGAACTCAGCGTCCGTCTGGAGAAGTTCCGCGAATCCGCCCACAAGCGCGTGCTCGAAACCGTCGAGCACGTGTCCGCCCACCACACCGTGTGAGAGGTGATCCATCGTGACCGTACGCGTCATGGTGTCGGCCCGTATCGAGGACAAGGACCAGGAGGCGTTCGAGGAGGCCTACCGTTCCGTCACATCCGTGGTGCGCGGCACGCCCGGCCACCTGAGGGACGAGCTGCTGCGCGACGCCGAGGAGCCCGGCCGCTACATCCTGCTCGCCGAGTGGGAGAGCGAGGAGGCCTTCCGCACGTGGGAGGACGCCCCGTCGCACCGTGAGATGGCCGCGCCGATGTTCCCGTACTGGAGCGGGGGCGGCATCGAGCGGCGGATCTACGATCTGCGCACCCGGATCGACGGCACGCCGTCCCGCGCCTGAGCGGGGCGGCGACCATGGCGACCATCGGCAAAGCCCTGGTGATCGGCGCCGGCATCGGCGGGCTCACCACGGCGGCGGGACTGCTGCGCCAAGGCATCGAGGCGGAGGTGTTCGAGGCACGTCCCTCTCCAGGGCGGCTGCTGTCCGGAGGCGGCTTCATGCTCTGGCACAACGCTTTCCTCTCCCTGCGCAGGATCGGGCTCGACCAGGCCGTCGCCGCCGACTCGGTGCGGATGCGGTTCCACGAGTTCCGCTCCGACACCGGCAAAAGGCTGGCGCGCTGGAAGCTGGACGGACCGACGGAGAAGTGCGAGGCACCTGCCTGTGCCCTGCGCCGCTCCTCTCTGCACAAGGTGCTCACCGAGGCCGTCGGCGACCACCGGATCCGGCTCGGCGCCCGGATGACGGGCTACACCCAGGACGCCGACGGCGTCACCGCGCACTTCGCGGACGGGTCGACGGCCCGCGGCGATGTGCTGATCGGCGCGGACGGACTGCGCTCGACGGTTCGCGCGACGATGCGCCGGGGGTTCGAACCACCCCCCAGGTACGCCGGTTACACCGCCTGGCAGGCCATCACCCGCCTGCCCGGCGAGTCCTTGGTGCCCACCGGCACGTTCTTCAATCTCTGGGGAAAGGGCGGTCTGCGCTTCCTGTATTGCAGGCTGAACGAGAACGAGGTCTATTGGGACGCCATCACCAGTGACCGTGCGGCCGCCCGCATCGACACCGTCCAGCACACCCGCGGTGCGGCGCTGGCGGCGGCGTACGACCAGTGGCCCGACCCCGTCGGACGGATCATCGCCTCGACCGAGGAAGAGGCGATCCTGCCGGTGGCGATCCACGACCGGCCGCCGGGCGGCGGCTGGAGCCAGGGCCGGGTCGTGCTCATCGGCGACGCGGCACATCCGATGACGCTCAACCTCAGCCAAGGCGCGGGTCAGGCGATAGAGAGCGGCGTGGTGCTGGCCGACATGCTCGGGCGCGGCGAGCGGGCGGCGGTCCCCGAGACCCTTCGCCGGTTCGAGGCCGCCAGGCGGGAACGGTCGGCGGACATGGTCAGCACCTCGTGGCGCATCGGCACGCTGGGGCTGGTCCACAGTGCCCTGCTGTCCCGGCTGCGCGACCTGATGATGTACGCGTTCTTCGACTCCGTCGCCAAGGGCCAGAGTTACGGGCTGATGCTGGACGGACGTCTGGAGCGCGCCCCTTTGCCGGTGGCTGCCGGGCGGTCCGGCCTCGGGGCGGGGTGAGGGCCCGTCATGCTGGTCGCCTCGCTGGCCGCTGTCCTGGTGCTGTGCACCGGTGTTCTGGCCGGCGCGCTCATAGCGGTCGAACAGGCCGTGGTGCCCATGCTGTTGAGTCTGCCCCGGCAGACCTGGTCCGATGTGCACCGGCGTCTCGACCCCGGGTTCGACCCCTTGATGCCGACGGTCAACAAGGTCGCCCTGGCCGCGGGGCTGGGTCTTTCGTTCCTTGCGCCGGGAGCGGACGCGAAGGCCGCCTTCGCGTCCGCCCTGGGCGCGGTGGTCGGAGTCGCGCTCGTGTCCGAACTCCGCAACGTGCGGATGAACCGGCGTATCGACGCCTGGGCCGAGGCCGGCGAGATCCCGGGTGGGTGGGGCGCGCTGCGCGAGGCCTGGGCGCGCGCCAACCGTCTGCGCACGGCCTTCGCGGTTCTCGCCTTCTGCGCCGCGCTGTGCGGCTGCTGGCTCGCCTGGGCGTGAGTGCCCGTATCCGACACCCGCCGTCCGTCCCCTAGCCGAGGAGCTGATCCCATGGATGTCACAGACACGGAGCGAGAGACGCCCCCTCCCGTTCCCGCAACCACCGGGCAACCGTCCGGATCGCACGAGTTCGCGGGCAAGGTGGCCCTGGTCACCGGGGCCGGCCGAGGCATCGGAGCAGTCACCGCGCGGCTGTTGGCCTCCCGCGGCGCGCACGTGGCCGTCAACTACCACAAGAGCGCGGAGCGGGCTCAGGAGGTCGTGGAGTCCATCGTGCGCCGGGGCGGCCGTGCGGTGGCGCTGCAGGGCGACGTCACCGACGCGGACCAGGCCGGCGCGCTGGTCGCCGACGCCACCGCGGAACTGGGTCCTGTGGACGTACTGGTGCTCAACGCGTCGGGTCTCGGCGCCCACGAGGCGGCCATCGCCCCGGCCACGGAACTGGAGTGGGAGGACCTGGAACGTGTGGTCACCCAGCAGCTCAAGGCGCTGTTCCTGACCACCCGCGTCGTCCTGCCCGGCATGATCGCGCGCGGGAGCGGCTCCGTGGTCGCGGTCGGAGCGGCCCTCGCCCGCAGACCGGCGCCGCGTTTCCTGCCGCTGGCCGTCGCCAAGGCGGGCCTGGAGGCAGCAGTGCGCACGCTGGCGCTCGAGGTCGGACCGCACGGCGTGCGCGTCAACGCCGTGGAGCCCAACCTCATCCTCACCGAACTCGCCCACCACATCCCCGAGCAGCAGCGACGGGCCGCCGCCGAGCGGGCCGCCCTGCGGCGCAACGGGACGCCCGAGGACGTCGCCGAGGTCATCGCGTTCGTCGCCTCGCAACGGGCCTCGTATCTCACCGGCAGTTGTCTGCTCGCCGACGGCGGCACCGCGTTCGCTTGATTCCCACCCCGCCGCCAGTGGGTTTTCCGCTCCTTTATCACCACCTTTGCAGCCGCTGTTCTCCTGATCAGCGGCCACGTCCGACGAAGGACGACCCGATCGAAAGGAACGTGGAATCGTGTCCAAGCCCGAATCCAAGCCCGAACGGAAAGTAGTCAGCAGGGACGACGTCGAGCCCGTGTGCTGGTTCGGAGAGGAGGGCCGCTTCCTGCTGCGCAAGGAGGACACGGGCGGCCTGTACAGCTTCTACCAGATCACCACCCGCCCCGGCAGTGGTCCCCCGCCGCATGTGCACGAGACGGCCGACGAGGCGTTCTTCGTCAACAAGGGCCGCTACGAGTTCGAGGTCGGCGGCGTATCGGAGGTCGTCACCGCCGGAACGGTCGTCTTCGGCCCGCGCGGCGTACCGCACCGCTTCCTCAACGTCGGTGACGAGCCGGGCGAGTTGCTGGTCATCGCCACTCCCGGCGGTGTGGAGAACTTCTTCATCGGGCTCTCCGAACTGGTCGCGAACGGCCGGCCCGACTGGACCAAGATGCAGGAGCTCGCCAACGAGCACCAGATGCGCGGTTTCCAGCCGCCGCCCGGTGTCGGCGGCGACGTTCCAGGCCCTCCGCCCGGTGTCCGCGGCGACGTGCCCGCCACCGCGCACGGAACCCGCGGCTGACCGAACCCGCACGCCGGGGGCCCGTGCTCCCGCCCCTCGATCGCCGGCACCTCTGCTCGGCGTGGACCGGCGAGAACCGGCCGGGGACCGCGGAACACCCGCGGTGCCCGGCCGTCCCCGTCCCAGCACACACGAGCCACACCAGGGAGGACACCATGCCCGGACACCACCCACGACCGCCATCCGGCATGCCCCGCCGTCATGACGTCATCATTCTCGGATCCGGCATCGCCGGATCGACCCTGGGCGCGATCCTGGCGAAGCAGGGCGTCTCGGTCCTGCTCGTCGACGGCGGGACGCATCCCCGATTCGCCGTCGGTGAATCGACGACCCTCTACACCCTCAAGGTGTTCCGGCTGCTGGCCCGCCGCTACGGCGTGCCCGAACTGGAGCCCCTCACCTCCTATGAGGGCTGCCGCGACGAGATCGCCCCGACCAGCGGTACAAAGCGGCACTTCGGATTCATCCGCCACGAGGAGGGCAAGGAGCCGGATCCGGCGGAATTCCTGCAGTTCAGCCCACCGTCGAAGGTCCTGCAGACCAGCCACCTCTTCCGCCAGGACACCGACGCATACCTCTTCCACACCGCCATCCGCTACGGATGCGAGGCTCGCCAGGCATTCGCGGTCGACGAAGTGGAACTCGACGACGACCACGTCACAGTGGTGGGCGCGAACGGCGAGCGGCTCGAGGGCCGATATCTGGTCGATGCCAGCGGCTTCCGTTCCCCGCTCGCCCGGCAGTTGGCCCTGCGCCGACCGCCGGAGGCCGTCAAGCACCACTCGCGCTCGATGTTCACCCACATGATCGGGGTCAGACCGACGGACGAATGTCTGCGGGTGGGGCCCGAGGACGCGCCCCCGATCCCCTGGGTGGAGGGCACCATGCACCACCTCTTCGAGCGCGGGTGGTTCTGGTCCATCCCGTTCAACAACGGACCCGGTTCGAAGAATCCGCTCGTCAGCGTCGGTCTCACACTCGACGAACGCCTCTACCCCAAGGCCGATGACCTCTCCCCGGAGGAGGAATTCCGGCAGTTCGCGGCTCGGTTCCCCGCGGTGGAACGGCTGTTCACGGATGCCCGGACCGTTCGGCCGTGGGTGTCGGCCGGCCGCATCCAGTACGCCTCCGAGCGGACGGTGGGACACCGCTGGTGCCTCATGTCGCATGCCGCGGGCTTCATCGACCCGTTGTACTCCCGCGGCCTCACCAACACCGGCGAGGTGGTCAACTCCCTGGCCTGGCGACTGCTCGACGCACTGGCCGACGACGACTTCGACGAGGAGCGCTTCCGCTACGTCGACGAGCTCCAGCAGGGTCTGATCCGCTACAACGACGAGCTGGTCAACTGCTCCTTCGTCGCCTTCTCCGAGCACTCCCTGTGGAACGCCGTCTATCGCGTCTGGTGCGCCGCCGAGGTCCCGATCAATCTCCGGTTCGACCGGTTCACCGAGCGCTACATGGAATCCGGCGACGAAGGAGTGCTGAGGGCAATGGAGAAAGCCGCCTATCCCGGCCTTCCCGTTCCCGGATCACACGGCTACAAGGCGCTGTTCGACGAGATGGTGCGGCTCTGCGAGGCGGTTGACCGAGGCGGCCTCGCCGCCGCCGACGCGGGTCGGCAGCTGATGTCGACCGTGACGAACTCCCCCGTGGTCCTTGACCATGTGGGGCTGCGCGATCCGGCGTGCCGGTTCGTGTACCCCAAGCCGGAGGACCTGCGCCGGATGGCGAACTGGCTGCGTCACGAGGGACCGGACGAGCTGCGCTACCTCACCACGGGTGTCGACGTGCACGGGATGCCGCTGGCCGAGGCGGACGAGAGAACGCCCGTGCCGCACTGACCCACACCCCGCACCGGCGCCGGGACGGGCGGCCCCCACGGATGTGTGGGGGCCGCC
>NZ_JBHTSF010000215.1:0-12597 GCF_042795295.1 Streptomyces sp. NPDC056486 | reverse complement strand
GCTTGTTTTTTTATCTCCTTCCCGTGGCCCGTCTGTCCTGGGCCCGCCCCCCCCGGCCCGGCGGCCCCGCGGCCGGCCCCCCCCCCGGCGGGGTCAGGCGGTGACGGGGGTGAACTGCACCGGCAGCGACTGCGGTCCGCGGGTGAACACTCCTTGCTCGACGGGGTCGAAGCCGTCGGCGAGCCGTACGTCGGGCATCGCGTCGAGGAGTTGGTCGACGCCGATCTCCACCTCGGCCTTGGCAAGCAGGGCGCCCACGCAGAAGTGCCGGCCGAGGGCGAAGGAGAGATGGTCGGCGGCGGCGGAGAACGCGGTCGTCGTGGTCAGGTCGTCCCGGAAGATGTCGAAGCGGTCCGGCTCGCGGTAGCGCTTCTCGTCGCGGTTGGCCGAGCCGATCAGGCAGGTGACCGTGGCACCGGCGGGGATGGTGCCACCGCTGACCTCCACCTCGGTCGCCGACTGCCGCATGATCATGTGGACCGGCGGTGTGTGGCGCAGGGTCTCGGCGAAGGCGCGGGCTATCAGGGTGCGGTCCTGCCGGACGGCTTCGAGCTGCTCGGGGTGCGTCAGGAGGTTGGCGAAAATGCTGGCGATCGCCTTGTCGGTGGTCTCGCCACCCGCTGCGAGGAGCAGGCTGCAGAAGGCCTTGATGTCCTCGTCACTCATCCGTACGCCGTCCACCTCGGCCGCGCACAGCGTGGAGAGCAGGTCGTCCCCGAGGTTGTCGCGGCGCTGCCGGATGATCGGGATCATGTAGTCGGCGAACTCCACCCGGGTGCGTTCGCCGGCCGCCGCGACCTCGGCGTCGCCCGCCAGGTTGCCGAGGAAGGCGATGACGGTGGTGTACCAGCCGTGGAAGCGCGCGTGGTCGGACTTGTCGAGGCCGAGCATGTCGGCGATCACGTTGACGGGGAATCGGGTGGCGTAGCCCCCGACCAGGTCCACGCTGCCGGTGTGCCGGAAGGTGTCGATGAGTTCGCGGGAGTTGCGCTCGATGACGGGCAGGAATTTCTGCTGGAGGTCGCTGCCGCGGAACGCCGGTGCGACGAGCGCGCGGCGCACGGAGTGCTCCCGGCCGCTGAGCTGGAGGATCGTCTTGCCGTGGACGGGCTCGATCTGCCAGTCGTAGTTGTCGGTGGTGAACTGCGAGCTCTTGTCCTTGAACACGCGCTCGACGTCCTCGTACCGCGAGACGATCCAGCTCTGTGTCGCCTCGTGCCAGAAGAGCGGCGCGTTCTCCCGCATCACCTGATAGGCCGGATACGGGTCCTTGGCGAACTCGGGCGAGAGGATGTCGGGGACCTGCTGCGCGGTGGACATTGAGCTCCTAGGTCGGAAAACAAACAACGCTCACCAGGCTATTGATCACCTCCTGAGCCAACCAGCCCCTCCCGGCCGATCGTTGAGCGCTACACTAATGTTGGCTGAAAATCACCCCTCGCCCCGTCGGATCGAAGCCGACGGGGCGAGGGGGAGCAGCCATCCGGTCACCCGGGCGGCCTCAGCAGCTGAGCTTGTCGCCGGTGGCGACGCCGAGGATCCCGGTGAACTGGGTGTAGTTGTTGATCCGGCTCTGTACCTGCTCAGGGTTCTTCCCGTCGCATTCCAGACTCCCGTTGATGCTGCGGATCGTCTCGCCGAACCCCGCGCCGTTGACCATCGCGTTGTGCGGCGTCATCGTTCCCGGACCGTTCTGCGTGTTCCAGTACCAGAGGCCGGTCTTCCACGCCACGGCCGCATCGTTCTGGACAAGGTCGGGATTGTTCAGAAGGTCGATCTTCAGGGCGTCGCCCGCCGCCTTGTAGTTGAAGTTCCAGCTGAGCTGGATCGGGCCGCGTCCGTAGTACTTGTCGTTGCCCGCCGGGCAGCCGTACGGCTGAGAACTGTCGCAGTAGTGCGGGTAGTTCGCGGTGTTCTGCTCGACGACGTGGACCAGGCCGCCCGTCTCGTGACTGACGTTCGCCAGGAAGGCGGCGGCCTCCTGCTTGCGCACGGTGTCGCTGCCGGTCCCGGTGAAGTCGGGGTAGGCGCTGAGCGCCTCCTTCAACCCGCTGTAGCTGTAGAAGGAGTTCCGGTTCGGGAACATCTGGTTGAACTGGGACTCGCTGACGGGGAATTCCGCCGCGGCCCGCTTCCCCGGCTCCGCCTTCTCCGCGGAGGCGTTGGGCGCGAGGGTCAGGAGGGTGAGCGCGGCGACGGAGGCGGTCGCGGTCAGCGCGGCAAGTACACGAGGACGCATGGGGGATCACTCCTTGGGCGGGCCGGGGCGTGCGCGACCGACCGCCGGGTGGTGGGGGGATATGCGTGGGGGATGTGGGGCAAGGGGGCACACCGGCACACCGGATCTGCGGCTTTCCGGAACGCCTCCCGCCGTTGGACTAGACCATACCGAGTGACGCATTCACGTCAAGAGGTCGTCACATAACGGCAGTTGAGAGGCACCGCCGGTTCCCTCAGGCCGTGCTCTCCCCGCCCAGAACCTCGATCGCGCCGGCGACGTATGCGGCGTACGGACCCACCAGAGGCCGGAGATCCCCCCAGCACTCCCCCTCCCCCGCGACGTACACGGCCCGCGCGTGGGCGAGCACGGGCCGGTGGACCGCCGGGAGCCGGGCGAGAGCCCAGTCGGCCGCGGCGTCCTTGGACGTCATGGCCCCGGTCGCCAGAGTCATCCAGATCCGGGCCAGCGTCAGGACGACGTTGCGCGTGTCCGACGCGAGCTCCGCAAGGAGATCCGGCACCCCGGCGACGATCGCGCGCGTGAGGTCCTCGGGGGGTACGGGAGCCAGCACGTCACCCGGCGGCGGCCCGGCCAGCGGCGTGTCCGCGAGCAGCACCATGGTGATCAAGGGCGCGAGATCGGGGCTGAGCACCGGCGACGGCAGGCGCCCGCGCTCGTACTCCTCCCGCAGCCACTCCCCGTACTGGAACTCACAGCGCGGCGGGTAGGTCCAGGGCACGACCTCGCGCCGGACGACGATCGTCAGCTCGACGGGGCGCACCCCGTCTCCCCGGGGCGGCCAGGCGGAGAGGCCGAGCAGCCCCTCGACGAGTCGCCTCCGCCACTCGGCCGTCACAGGCCGTTCCACGACGGCGAACACGTCGATGTCACTGTGCGGCCGCAAACCACCGAGCGAGGCGGAGCCGTACAGATAGATGCCGACGACGTCCGCGCCGAGCGTCTCGCACACCAGGTGAACGGTGTCGTCGGTCTGAGTCACTGGGGCCCCTTCCCTCATACGTCCCTCATACGTCCCTCATACATCCCTCATGCGGCAAGGCGGTGCGGCAGCGGGGACGAACCGGTCATGAGCGTAGGAATGGGAGCCACCGCGGGACCAGCGAGTTTCCGACACGTCTGCCGTGATCCTTCGCGGACGTACACTGAAGCGGTGTCGGGCAGGTTCCTGCTCCGCCCGACCACCTGTGTTCAGCCCTCCACGACCCGGATCCGGTCCTCTGCGACCAGTCGTGCGGCGCACAGGTAGCGTCCTCGGCCGTCTTGGCCCTTCGGCCCGCACGCAGATATCCCCCTGTGGGGCCCCGCTCGCCTTACGCGTATCACCGCGGATTCCGGCTCGTCGTCGCCCTTGCCCTTCAGGCCGGGCGTGCGCGGTGTGCCGCAAGCCGCCTTCGAGGGGACTGTTTGTGAAGCTCAGCGCACTGCTCGACGGGCACGACCACCACGTTCTGCACGGTGACCCGGGAGTACCGGTCACCGCCGGAATGACTTTCGATCCCGGGCAAGTGACGTCCGGCTCGCTGTACGTCGCCGTACCGGGCCACGAGGAGGGCGGGCCGGGAGGCATCGTCCGGGCACTGGACCGCGGGGCGGTGGCGGTCCTGGCCGAGGACGACGCGTTGTCGGCCGCGACGCCAGACGGGCAGGTGTGTGTGGTGCGGGTGACCGACGCACGGGCTGCCGCCTCGCTCGTCGCCTCCCGGTACTACGGCGACCCCGGCCGCGCGATGGACGTCGTGGCGATCACGGGCACGAACGGCAAGACGTCCGTCTCGTACATGGTCGAGTCGGTGCTCAGGCTCGCCGAGGGCGCGAAGGTGGGGGTGATCGGCACCTCGGGAAGCCGGATCGGCACGGAGCGGATACCGATGCCACGGTCGGTGCTGAGCACCCCCGAGTCACCGGATCTGCACTACCTTCTCGGCCACATGCGCGACCGGGGCACGAGCAGCGTGGTGCTCGAAGCCACGTCCATGGGTCTCCTTGAGCAGCGCCTGGACCACGTACCCGTCGCCGTCGGTGTCTTCACCAATCTCACCCAGGACCACCTGGACGACCACGGGACCATGGAGCACTACAAGAACGCCAAGCTGCGCCTCTTCGGAGGGCTGTGCGACCACGCGGTGGTCAACGCCGACGACCCCGTCAGCGCCGAGATCCAGGCCCTGATGCCGGGCGCGGTGACCACGTACGGCCTGGACACACCGGCCGACTACCGGGCGAGCGACCTGGTCGTGGACGCCTCGGGCACCCGCTTCACGCTCCACCACGACGGCCGCAAGTACCCTGCCGCGATCCCGATACCGGGCCGCTTCTCGGTGTCCAACGCGCTGGCCACCCTCGCGGCCTGCCATCGGCTCGGACATGAACTGCCCGCCCTCGTCGAGGCCCTGGACCGGATGCCGCCCACTCCGGGCCGGCTCGAGCGCTTCACCACGGCGCAGGGTGTCTGTGTGGTCGTCGACTACGCGCACTCGCCGGACTCCCTCGAGAAGGTCCTCGCCACGATCCGCGGCTTCGTGACCGGGTCGCTGATCACCGTCTTCGGCTGCGGCGGCGACCGGGACGTCACCAAGCGCGCCCTGATGGGCGAGATCGCGGGCCGCCACTCCGATCTGTGCGTCCTCACCTCGGACAACCCGCGCTACGAAGACCCCGAGAGCATCCTGGACCAGATCGTTCCCGGTCTGACGTCCACCGGTACGCCCTTCCATCGGGTGGCCGACCGCCGTGCCGCGATCTCACGCGCGTTGTCCGCCGCACGGCGGGGCGACATCGTGCTCGTCGCGGGCAAAGGAAGCGAGCCGCACCAGATCGTCGGCGATCAGTTCATCCCCTTCGACGACATGACGGTGGTCCGCGAACTCGACGCTCTGTAGGGACGTTCACCGCAGCGAATGTGCGATTCATCCATCGCATCGGGGCGCGCGGTGCGAATCGGCACTGGCGCGGTGAGGCGGATGGCGTTTACGGTCCCTGCGTTTCTTCATGCCACGCCACCGCGCACGTCGTGGTGCCGTAACCCAGGGAGCTGCCTGTGCCCAAGGAGTCATCGCCGTCCGTCACCGAGGTCGAGACGCACGGAGTCGAACGCATCCCGGACGCGGACCGCACGGCCGGGCCGCTCGACCTGTTCCGGCTCGCGTTCGGCGGCGCCAACACGTTCGCCACCTGCGTGCTCGGCGCGTTCCCGATCCTCTTCGGCCTCTCCTTCTGGCAGGGGCTCGCGGCGATGCTGCTCGGACTGCTCATCGGCTCCCTGCTCCTTGCCCCGATGGCGGTGTTCGGGCCGCGCAACGGCACGAACAACGCCGTCTCGTCGTCGGCGCATCTGGGCGTGCACGGCAGGATCGTCGGCTCCTTCCTCTCCCTGCTCACCGCCGTGGCGTTCTTCTCCCTGTCGGTGTGGAGCTCGGGCGACGCGCTCATCGGCGGGGCGCACCGGCTCCTCGGCGTGCCGGAGAGCGATGTGGCCTACGGCTGCGCGTACGCCGTGTTCGCCGCCCTCGTCCTCGCCGTGTGCGTCTACGGATTCCGCTTCATGCTGCTCGTCAACAAGATCGCGGTGGTGGCGGCGACCCTGCTGTTCGTCCTCGGCCTCGTCGCCTTCGCGGGGGACTTCGATCCCTCGTACGCCGGGATCTTCACTGCGGGCGCCGACCAGGCCACCCAGGACCTGTTCTGGCCGTCCTTCATCGGCGCCGCGCTGATCGTCCTGTCCAACCCGGTCTCCTTCGGCGCCTTCCTGGGCGACTGGGCGCGCTACATCCCGGCAAAGACGCCCCGCCGCAAGGTGATGGGTGCGGCTTTCCTCTCACAGATCGCCACGGTGCTTCCGTTCGGCTTCGGCCTGGCGACCGCGGCGATCATCGCCGAGCAGGCGCCCAAGTACATGGACCCGGCCGCCCCCAACTTCGTCGGCGGTCTGCTCGCGATCGCGCCCGGCTGGTACTTCCTGCCGGTCTGCCTGATCGCGCTGATCGGCGGCATGTCGACCGGGACCACCGCGCTGTACGGCACCGGCCTCGACTTCTCCTCGGTCTTCCCGCGGCTCGGCCGCGTCCAGGCCACCGTCCTGATCGGCGTCCTGTCCATCACGTTCATCTTCGTGGGCCGCTTCGGCTTCAACCTGGTCCAGGCGATCTCCACCTTCGCCACGATGATCATCACCTGCACGGTGCCGTGGATGATCGTCATGATGCTCGGCTACGTCACCCGGCGCGGCTGGTACGACCCCGAGGCGCTGCAGGTCTTCACGCGCCGGCAGCACGGCGGGCGCTACTGGTTCGCGCGCGGCTGGAACTGGCGCGGCATGGCGGCCTGGTGGACCGGCGCGGTGACCGGGGTGCTCTTCACCAACATTCCCGGCCAGTTCGTGGGGCCGCTCGGCGACCTCGTGAACGGCACCGACATCAGCCTCCCGCTGGGAGCGGCCGTCGCGGCGATCGTCTACCTCTCCCTGCTCGCGGCCTTCCCGGAGCCGCGCGCGGTGTACGGACCCGACGGGCCACGCTGGGTGCGGGCGGCCGACAAGCCGATCGCTCCGATCACGGGACCGCCGAACGACGGAACGGTCAACGCGCCGTCTCGAACTCCCGCTTGAGGTTCTTCAGCGTCCTGTCGATGTTGCCGACCTGGAAGACCGCGAAGGTCTTTCCGCCCGTGGCGATGCGGTCGAAGGCGTTGGCCACGAAGGTGGGCCAGGAGCGCCTGTCGTCCCTCCAGGTCTCGGTCACCTTGGTCGCACCGTCGCTGTCCTCGAACCGGTACTCCCAGGTGGCGATCGGGGCCCGCAGCCGGGGGCGCTTCAGCCCGATCGCGTGCACGCGGAAGGCGAAGCGCCGCCCCGGTTCGGCCTCGGTCACCGTGCAGCGCGTGGTCCAGCGGAACGGGCCGCGCTTGTTGTGCCCCTCGAAGACCAGGCCGACATCGGCGGGCTTTTCGCCTCCGGGGACGGTCGCCCCGAGGTTCTCGGGACTCCAGCGCCCCATCAGAGCGGGCTGGCTGACCTGCTCGTACACCGACTGCGGTGACGCCTCTACCAGGATGCTTCGGGACACTGCGAACGTGCGGGTCATGACAACTCCGATCCTCGACCCGCGACCTTACTCATCAGTAGCATGAATGTCAGCCCCCCCCACCCTTCCCCTGCGGTGCCTCAGACGAGTCCGGTGACCGTGACGGCGAGGCCCGGGGCGGCCTGCTCCCCGGTCACCCGCTCGACGGCCTGCGCGGCGGCCGAGCGCACCTCGCGTGTCACGTCCAGGGCCCGCCGTCCTCGGTGCAGGACGACGAACACCTCCACGCCCCAGTCCTGGGTGTCCTTCCGCCGCCGCACCTGCACTCCGGCGGAGCCCGCCGGGGTGCTGGGGAGCCCCCGTCTCAACAACGCCGAAGAGCGCAGGAGATCCACGAGCCCCGGCCGCAGGAAGGCCACCCCCGGGGTGTCGAGGACCGCCTCTATGACGGCATCCGCCAGCACGCGGGAAACGTCCGATTCGTTCACTTCCGCCACCCTTCCATGCTGTCGTCGCCCGCGTCGTCGATGACATCGGTGATCGTCACGTCCACGACCGCGATCCGCATGCCGAGGTCGCCGTCCGCCGCCGCAAGGACCTGGCTTCGCACCCGGTCCGCGACCTCCGGCAGGTTCCACGTGAGCGCGACCTGTACATCGACGCGGATCCTGACCGGTCCTCGCGCCAGGCGCCCCGCGGGCACCGGGGACGCCGGGTCGTCCTCCAGCGGATCGATACGGCAGCTTCCCGCGCGCACGCCGGGCAGCGATTCGGCCGCCGCCCGGACCGTTCTGGCGGCAGCCGCCTCCACGATCCACGCGTCCTCGTCCTCGTCGCCGAGCGGCAGCGTGCGGCCCGGCCGCAGTTCCAGACGGACCACGTCCATGACCCGGCCGGTGAGCGCTGAGGTGTCCGGCTCCCGGGGCGCCGTGTCGCGTGCCTCCGTGACGATCCCCTCAAGGTGACGCAAGGCGTTCACGGCCTGGGTGCAGTGCGGGCAGCTCTCGGCATGGGGATCGGGCACGCCCGCTTCCCACCGTTCCCATACGTGCGACAACTCGCGTCCGCAGGGCAGCAGTTCGTCCACCGGCAGCACTCCGAAGCCCGCCTCCCGCTCGTTTTCCGGCACCTCGTTGTCCGGTGCCTCGTTTTCCGGTGCCTCGTTGTCCGGTCCTTCGCCGTCCGGTCCTTCGCCGTCCGGTACGGATTCCCCGTTCATCGCCATGCGGCCATCGCCTCCGTCAGATAGCGCCGCGCTCTGAAGACCCGGCCGCGGACCGCCTCCGGACTGATACCGACCGTCTCGGCGATGGACTCGTACGGCGCCCCGTCCAGCTCACGCAGCACCCAGCACACCCGCTGTTCCGGCGAGAGCCCCTCCATCGCCCGTGCCAGGTCCTCCACGGCGGCGTGCGCCTCGGCCGCCCGCGCGGGCGAGAACTCGTGCTCCGGCGCGGGCGGTTCGGGCAGACCGTCCAGCGGCACGACAGGCCGCCGCGAACGCAGCACGTTCAGGCAGCGGTTGGTGACGATGCGGTAGATCCACGTACTGAACTGCGCGTCCCCGCGAAACTCCGGCAGCTTGCGCCAGGCGCTGACGAAGGACTCCTGCACGGCGTCCTCCGCCTCCGGACGGCTCCCGAGCAGGCGGGTGGCAAGACGCAGCGCTATGGGCGCGTGGCGGTGCACGAGAGCTTCGAAGGCCTCCTCGTCGCCCTCCGCGGCCCGCACCGCGAGCAGCCCGTCCTCACGTCTCGATGACGCTTCCGCTTCCTCGGGTGTTCCGCCCCGGTCGCCCGGCACACGCGGCTCCTCTCACTTCAGTCGTGCTCGTACGACACATGAAAAGCCCTCCGCGTTACGCGGCCCGGGAACGCTACATGCCGGAGGAAGAAATTCTCGCGAGGCGCGTAACGGCCCTACGGCACCCGGGTCGGATCGGGAGAAGAGCGAAACCCCGACAACGACCGAACGACCGGACGACAAGGAGATGCCACCATGGCGACGCAGGACCTCACTTCGAACGCAGCCGTATCCGGCAGCACCGAGAAGGACCTCACCGGCGGGGCACGCAAGAGCGCCCTTGGAGCCACCACCGTCACGGGCGCCACGGGCGCGGGCGAGCCGGCGGCGACGCGGGGCAAGACGACCATCGCCGATGTCGTGGTCGTGAAGATCGCCGGAATGGCGGCCCGCGAGATTCCCGGCGTGTTCGACATGGGAGGCGGTCTGTCCCGCACCATCGGCGCCGTGCGCGACCGTGTTCCGGGCGGACGCCCGAACGTCGGTCGCGGGGTGAAGGTCGAGGTCGGCGAGCGGCAGACGGCCATCGACCTCGACATCGTCGTCGAGTACGGCGTGCCCATCACGGACGTCTCCCATGACGTGCGCGAGAACGTCATCTCGGCGGTGGAGCGCATCACCGGCCTCGAGGTCGTCGAGGTGAACGTCGCCGTCAACGACGTCCACCTGCCCGAGGACGACACCGCGGACGCCGGCGGCGAGACGCGCGTCGAGTAGCGCACCGTCACCGTCGTAGGACGTCCCCCTTCTGTCTGTGGTGTGAGGTGAGTGGTGAACACAGCTCTGGTCGGTCTGATGGCGGGCATGGCCCTGGGATTCGCCGGGTGGTTCGGCGGCTTCGGCGCGTTCCTTCTGGTCGCGGCGCTCGGCGCGGTCGGTTTCGTCCTCGGACGTCTCGTCGACGACGGCACGGAGATCCGTGCCTTCCTCGGCGGGCGTGACAGGGAGCGGCGATGACCACGCCCCCGGCGGAGCGCGGCACGACGACCATCGCGGACCGCGCGGTGCGCCGCATCGCGGAACGCGCCGCGACGGAGGCCCTGGCACCCGGCGCGGTCGAGGTGAGCCGGGGGTCGGCGGCCGTACGCGGCCGCCGGGCCCAGGTCGGCGTCACCGTGACCCTGCCCTATCCCGCTGTGCTCGACGAGGCGGGCGAGCGCGTACGGGCGCACGTCGCCGGGCGCACCGCCCGGCTCACCGGTCTGACCGTGCCGTCGGCGCGGATCCGCGTCCGGGGTCTGTCCCGCCGGGAGCGGTCCACCGGGCAGCTCGCACCACCGGTGGCCGCCACCGGGGCCGCGGGGGCGGCCGGGGTTCGCGCGCACCGTCCGTGGTCCGGGCGCCGCCTGCCGGTGGCGGTCCTTGCCCTCGCCGCCGCCGTGGCCTGCGGAGTGCTGCTGTACGACGTGGTGTCCGTGCACGCGGCCGGGCGCGCTCCAGCGCGGTGGCGGGTCCAGACGATGGAGTGGCTCGCCACGCATGGTCCGGACAGCGCCACGGCCTCGGGCCTCCTCGCGGCGATCGCCGTGTTCGCGCTCGGCGTGTGGCTGCTCGTCCTCGCCGTCACGCCTGGCCGACGCGGCCGTCTCCCGATGAAGCCGCCGGTGCCGGGCGTGCGCGCGGTCCTTGAACGGCGGGCGGTCGCGGTGTTCCTTCGGGACGCCGTGACCGACGTGCCCGGTATCGGCCGGGTCCTGGTCAAGGTCGGCCGCCGTACGGCGCGGGTGCGTGCCGGTCTTGAGTTCGGTGAACCGGACGGTGCGCGGCGCGCGGTGACCGAGGCTGTCGGGGCGGCGACCGCCGTGCTGGGCCTTGCCAGGCCGCTGCGGCTGCGCGTGCGGCTGCGAACGGCACCCACCTGGCGCGCCCCGGCGCCTGAGCCTGGACCTGGACCTGGTGTTGAGAACGAGCCCGCCGCGGCGGAAAGGAGCATCCCCGATGAGCCGACTCCGTAGCAGCACGAACCGCTCGACTCTGTTCTGCGCGGCGGCAGTTCTCCTGGTCGCGGGAGCCGTGCTTGCTTCCGCGGCCGCTCCCGTCCGCGATCGGCTGCCGTCGGCCTTGCCCCGTATCGGCGCCGACCGGGTCTGGCTCGACCAGGAGATGCTCGGCCGCTGGCGCGATCACGGCTGGTGGCCGCCCGTCGTGATCGCCGCGCTTGCCGTCGGTGCCGTCCTGTTCCTCTGCTGGACGGTCGCCCAGATCCGCACCGGCCGGCTGCGTGAACTCCCGCTCGGGCACCCGGGCGTCACCCTCTCCGCCACGGCGCTGGCCTCGGCGATGGCAGAACGCGCCCGGGCCGTCGACGGCGTGGCCCGCGCCCACGTACGCCTCCTCGGACACCCCCGGCGGCTGCGGGCCCGCATCACGCTGACCCTGGACCCCGACGCCTCCCCGGAAGCGGTGCTGAGCGAGCTCGCCCGGAACACCGTCGCCGAGGCGCGAGCGGCGGCGGCGCCCCGCGCACTGGAAGCGGACGTGCGCCTGACGACCCGGCCGCACCGGGCGCGCCGCATCCACTGAGCGTGCCGCTGTGCGCCCTCAGGCCTGCAGGGCGTCCAGCGTGGTGCGCAGGTCCGTGGCGCGAGGCCGGTTGTGGGGAAGCCTGGCCAGTACGGCGGCCATGCCGCAGGTGTCGGTGACGGCGGAGAATACGAGGCCCGCGCCGATACCGGCGGCCAGCCAGCGCGCGGGCCGGAAGCGGGTTCCGGCGGCGAGGCCGATGACGACGAGGGAGCCGGCGGCGAGGCGGACCTGGCGTTCCATCGCCCAGGCCGTCGGTGCGCCTTCGGAGGGCTGCAGAGGGTGGCCCTGCGCGGCCCAGGCGGTGGTGCCGCCGGCCAGGGTGGCGGCCGGGATGTCGGCGGCGGCCAGCTCGGCGCCCGCTGTGGCGGAGCGGTTTCCGGAGGCGCAGACCATCAGGAGCTCGCCTCGGGCGGCGGCGGCCTTGAGCTCGGGCAGCACTGTGCGCAGGTGGTCGAGGGGAATGTTGTGGGCTCCGGGAAGGTGGCCGGAGGCGTACTCGCCCGGGGTGCGGACGTCGATGACGGTGTAGCGGTCCAGACGGTCGGCTGCCTGGGCGGGAGACAGATCGGTGGGGGCCAGATCGGTGGGGGGAGTCATGTGGAGCTGTCCTTTCGTTGAACCAAGGCTCTCACTCCCGCAGGCTACAATACCCCCCGGGGTATTCACGGAGGTGGCAGCGTGCAGTGGGAGATGGCGGCCGACGAGCTGAAATCGGTGCTCAACCGCCTGCGCCGGGCGCAGGGCCAGATCGCCGGCATCATCAAGATGATCGAGGACGGCAGAGACTGCGAGGACGTCATCACGCAGTTGGCAGCGGTCTCCCGCGCCCTTGACAGGGCCGGGTTCGCGATCATCGCGACGGGGCTCCAGCACTGCATGGCCGAGGGTGAGCAGATGGCCGGTGACCGGGACCTGATGCGGGCCCGCCTGGAGAAGCTGTTCCTCTCCTTGGCCTGACCGGCTGAACCCGCCCACCACATCGCCGAAAGCCTCCGCGGCCCCCTGGAC
>NZ_JBHTSF010000214.1:6657-12721 GCF_042795295.1 Streptomyces sp. NPDC056486 | reverse complement strand
CGGACGTCCGTGCGCCCCCGCCCTCCGTTACTCGCCTCCCAGGGCCGCGTTCGTGCCCTTGATATGGCGCCCCGGGTTGCTCTCCTTCGCGACCATCTCGGCGAACCACTCCATTGACTGCACGCCCTCTTCCTTGACGAACGCAGGGTTGGGGCCGAGCTGGAACCCACCGGGGAGTGGGCTGCCGTCTTCCTTGCGTGGCACTACGGCGCGCGCTGTCGGGTGCGCCGAGGGGTAGACGATGCAGTCGGCCAGTACCGCCAGCGGTGCGAGCCCGGTGTGAGCCCACGTCTTGACGATCTTCCGATGCTCACCGGTACGGGATGCGGAGATGACCATTGCGCGGATATGCGGGCTCCACGTCACCCGCTTCAGCGCGGCCCACGGCGCGTTGCGGTTCTCACGACTGCGCCGCTCCCGTGGCCGCTCGCGCATCTTGCCGATGGCGCCCTTGGCCGTCAGCTTGATTGCGGAAAGCAGCGCGACCGCCTCGGGGTCCCGCTCCTTGAGCGTGGCCATCGAGGAGATGAACAAGGCCTCGTCCATGCCCGGGACGATGCCGAGGTCGGCGAGGGTGTCCATGTAGGCAGCGCGCAGCCGGTTGTGCCACAGGTCCAGAAATCCGCCGGCATCGGGCCGCAGCCACGCAGCGAGCGGGCGCACCTCGATGCCGAGCTCGGCCGCGTACGCCAGGGTCGGCGTCGCGTACCAGGCCGGGCCCGTGGGCGGCTCACCGTTCGGGGTGAACGGTGAGGGCAGACGAGGATCGAGCTCGATCCATTCCTTGGTGCGCGGGTGCTTGGTGCGCAGCACGGCCCCGGAGAAGTCGCACAACCACGTTCCGGGAATCTTCTTGTCGAACGCCGGGCCGTCGGTGTAGACGGCCGGTCCTGTCCCGACGGTCAGACGGTTGGCCGCGGCCAGAAACGCGACGTTGAGGTCAAGGCCGACGACGTAGGGGAGGCGCGCCTCCTCCTGTGTCGCCTCCCGAAACCATTCCATGGCCTCCTCGACGAGCAGCACGTGAGCGGGGTCCTTGGCCTGCTCGCGGGTGCGGTCGGCCGCCAGCGGATGCTCGTCCGGCGCCTCGGGCGGTGCGGGATCGACCGGTTCGGAGATGGATCCCGGGACCGGCACGCGGTGCATCCGGCCGGTGCCGCGTTCGTATGCGGCATGCTTCGGCGGGCGCAGAGCCGTCATCAGGTGGGTGCCGGTCGAGGCGGTCGAGCCGCTCGGCGTGATCACACGCTCGGCGTACAGTCCCAACGCGTAGGCGAGGGCGGACGGGTGAGCGCCGTCGGCGATTCCCCCCCATTGGTTGTTGTCGTCGAACGCCCCCCACGGCAAGGACGCAATGCGCACGTTGTCGCGGTCCCTGAAAATGTGCGTCCAGGGGGCCAAGCCTGCTCGGCTCAGGGTCCAACCGGCCTCTGCCAGCGCCTTGACGGATGGGGCGCCCTCGGGCACTCGCAGCTGCCTTCGGTCCTCCAATGTGGCGGGGAGGCCCAGGAATTCGAGCGCGGATTCCGTCAGGACCAGCAGGGGGCCGAGGTCCTCGCCGTACTTGCTGCTGAGCTTGGCACGGCCAAGGCCGTAGCCGAGTGCCCAGTCTGCGGCCGACGAAAGATCGGTGACATCGGAGGGAAGGTCGACGCGCTGAAGGTCCGGCCGGTGTGCGATCAGTGCCCCGCCCTCGGCGTCGACGACGACCAGCGGTGCGGTGTACTCGGTCTCAGTCACGGTCATCACCGGAAGTCCAGCTCGATGTAGTCAATATCCTTCAGCTCGACCTCAAGGCCGCTCGCCCGCGTGTTGTGGTCGCGGAAGTACTCCTCAGCGAGAGCCTCCCCGACCAGCTCGTTCAGGCGGTCCTCGTTGCCGTCGCGCAGGGCGTCGAAGAGGTCCCCGATGAGGTGATCAGGCACGTCCTCGGCCATTCGGCGCACCCGTGCCGAGTCAGTCGAGTTGCCCGCCGCCGTGAACCCGAACGCCGATCGCGTCTCGACCTGCAGCCCTCGTTCGCGTGCCTCCTTCTCGGCACGGGCCCGTACACGCGGCTGGTGATCCCGGGTCACCTCCTTTTCGAGGCGTTCGAGAACCTCCGGGACGGTGGTTTTGGCGATCTTCCGTTCACCTGTGACGTAGCGCTGCACTGTGCGGCGCGAGATGCCGAGGCGTTCGGCGACACGCGCGGTGTCGCCTTTCTCCTTGCGCATCAGGGCGTTGAACCGGCCTTGAGGGGTCTTGGGGATGTCACGCGTCTGGAACGCGGCTTTGAATGCGTCGAGGATCTTTCCCATGGTGCCGACTCCTTTCAGGCGGTCCGGTGCAGGGGCAGGACATCGCGGGTGTCGTGGTCGGTCCCGGCCTGGAGGCAGGTGCCACCTCCGCACAGCACGAGCCGCGCCGGGGATGCCGACCACGTGGCGGTGCGGCACACCGAGCACTGGTCCAGGCGCAATTGGCCTTCGCCGGTGACCATGGCCTGAGCGGGGATCAGGTAGCGCTTGGCGCGCAGCTTGCCCAACAGCGTGTGGAGGTAGCCGGTCGGGTTGAAAGGATCGCGCGCTTCGGATGCGTCGAGTGCCCGTAGGATCGCGACCTCGGGCCACCCGGCGCGCAGCACGAACCCGACTGCCGTCTCCGCATCCGCGCGCTGCTCGGGGGACTCGCCGCGGTACCAGTCGACCTGATCGATGATGGCGGATGCCCTGGCCGGGACGAGTGCGCGCTCCTCCTCGGTGAGGGCGCGGGCGTAGAAGCCGCTCATGAGCTCGAACTGGGACGGTCCGCGGCCCTTGAACTTTCCGTCCTTACCCGGGACGGTCTTGATCCGGAATCGGACGTAGTCCCACTCGACGAGGTGGGGCCGGTGACGCTCGACGGAGCGCTTGGAAACACCGGCGGCGGCGGCGAGTTCCTCGATGTCGAACTCCCCGGACCAGCCGAGGCGCGCCAGCGCGAGCAGGCACTTGGCGCAGGTGGGGTCCGGGGCAAAGACAGGGTCGGACTCGATGATGTTCGCGGCCCACTGCTCGGCTCCGGGGAGTGCCGGTTGCCCGACCCCCACGCCCGGCAGCGGGGTGCGGCGGTTGGCGTCGATACGCGACCACGCGAACAGGTGTGAGAGATGGTTTCGTGTCGCTCGCGACTGGAGGCCGACGAGGGCGCCGAGCTCCGCCGCTTTGAGCGGGTCCTCGGGAGCGATCTTCTGGCGATCTTCGAGAGCCGCAAAAATCTTGCAGCAGGTAGGGCAGCTGTCCGGGCTGATTGCCCGATGGGTTGCCACGAATCGGCCTTTCCGGCCTGCTGCGGTGTGCGCCACTCAAAGGCGTGGGTACACTCGCAAGAGACCTAGCGGGTCGGCGAGAGCCTCACCGGGCGGGAGTTACCAGCTCCCGATAGAACCCCGGCGGGGCTTTTCGCACGTATGGGGGATGTTTTGAAGCTCGAAGGCTACGCCGAGCGTAACGGCGCGAATACCGCCTGCGACTAGGGGGGTTAGCTCACGACGAAGAGCGACTGAGAGCCGCCGATCGTCGCAGCACGCCGGACGGCGGGGAGCATCTCCACGGCACGCGACGGGCCACACATGAGGTCCGGCACCGGAATGCCGTAGTGCGCCGAGAGGCGGTCAAGATCGGGGAGCGACCAGGATGCGCGGCCGTTCTGCTTCCGGGACACCTGTCCCTGGGTGAGCCGCAGACCGCGCGCCAGGTCGGTCTGATTCTCGCCCGTGTGGTGCATCAGCGCGGCGACGGTGCTGCGGAGCGTGCGCTCGCTGTCCAGGCCCACCGGACCTGTCGGCAAGCTAGCCAGACCCTTTGCCATGACGGTTCCTCACTGTTTATGAGCTGGGCTCATAGTGCCAGATAGAGGGGTGCGGTCACATGCGCCACACCGACGCCCCGCACTCTTCCATGGTTACAGGTCATCTACAAGTCTTGCTTGTAGATGACCTGTAACCATGCGATCCTCGCCCCATGGCCACGACACCCACTCTCGAAGCGCTCCGCGACAAAGCGGAGAAGTCCCAGACGGCCGCAGACGCGGACAAGGCTGCTCTCCTGAAGGTTGCTGTCAAGGAGGCGATCAGGTCGACTGAATACGGGCATCTGACCGCCGTGTCGAAGCGGGCCGGCATCACCTCGCAGTACCTCCGCCACCTTGTCGAGGAGGCCCACCCCGGGTGGCTCGCCAAGGCCACCGAGCAGCGCCAGGCCGAGAAGCGCCAGCGGAAGGGGAAGGCGGCGTGAGCGCCAGCACCCGCACAGTCGAATGGCCCATAACTCCTGAAGGGGGCCGGGTATGAGTGCCCTGCCGACAGAGGAACCCGTAGACCCGTTCCACACCCACCTGGGCGGGGGGCCGCGTACCGTCACGCAACTGCGTGCCGCTCTCACCGCGGCCTCGGCCGCGGACCGCGAGGAGTTCGAGGCGCAGCTGGGGGGGCTCGACCTCGACGGCCCCGAGGAGTACGCCGCACTGGTCCGCGAGTGGCGTCACCGGCTGGTCATGCGCACTGACCCCCGCATCCTGGCCGCCGTCGCCGCGAGCGCCGATCCGACGGCTCCGCGTCACACATCGGCGGAGATCCTCCGTGACAGCCCGGAGACCGGCCGGTGAGCGCACCCGCACCCTGGTCCGTCGTCTACAGCGACATGGGCCGCCTCGCCCTGGCCACGGCCACCCCGGAGGAGCGTGCCGCGGTCCTGGCGTTCGAGAAGGAGCTTGCCCGCGACCCCTACACGCTCGGTGAGATCTACCCGGACCGTGTCGGCGGCATCTACACCGCGCTGCTCACCGTCGGGGGTCGACGGGGATGGACGTCCGTCCTGTACCGCGTTGACGAAGCAGCTCGCGAGGTGCTCGTCATCGCCCTCGTATCAGGGCCGTGATACTCGACTGAACCCCTGTGCTGTGGCCTCAGCGCCTGTACGGGAACCTCCGGCGTGGGCCGGAGGCAGCGCCGCAGCCTGCGAAAGCAAGGGGCGCTGCCTCACGGCGCGGGCCCGGACGCGACACGCGACCCGGGCCCTCCATGGCTTTTTGCCAAGGCTCCTGCTGTGCCGAGATCGGTAGCAACCCTTGGCCAACGCGCCGCCTCAGGTTCGAAAGTTCTCGCACACCTGCTCAACACGACAGGACCCACACCCTTGGGTGTGGGTCCTGTCGTGTTCCGGGGGCGAACGGCAGTCCCGAGTGCGGGAGAGGTCCGTACCGCCTGTGCGCGGCACGGACCTCGGTGGAGTCTCTCAGGCTTGATGTGACGCTGCCTCAGGGGTGGTTGGCGGCGCCTACTCGGGGCGAGGGGCCACGACTTGGGTGTGCCACTCCGGCGGGACGGCCACGGCGCCGGCACCTCCCCGGTACGTCACTGCTACGTGCTGCCCTGCCTGCGCGCGGTCGACGAGCATGCCCAGGCCGCGCGCGGCGACCTGTGCAGTGATCGTGTCATCCAGCTTGCCCCCGGCCTTCGCGTGCCAGTCGGAGGGCACCAGTACAGCGGCTGCGCGCCCGTGCCGGGTGATCACGTGATGGGCCCCGGTGAGGCGTACCAGTTCAAGGACGGCGCTCCATCCTGCCCTGGTCTCTTCGGCGCTGCTGCTGCTCGTTTCCATGAGCCGGAAGTGTACGGACTGCAGGGACCGCACGGACACCCTGCAACACCCCGAACTTCACGGACTGCATGGACTTCACGGACTGCAGGGTTTTGCGCTATGGTCCTTCACGTCGGACCGAGAGGCCCGGCGAGCGCCTTCCCCGGACCTCCAGCGGAACCTCGCTGCACGGCACAGGAGGAGTGTCCGTTCCTTCTCAAATCCATAGAGACAGCTCAAATCCCCGCCCTACGGCGGGGGTTGGAAACGCCCCGACCCGGTGTCATCAGCACCGGTCACCCCGGTGTCATCAGCACCGGTCCGGGGCCAGTCACAGCAACCTCACGAAACCGAGGAGCACCAATGAGGAACAGCAGCAAGCGCGTGGCGATCGCGGCTATCGCGACCACCGGAGTGCTCAGGCTGATCTCCACCACCGCCCAGGCGGACACGCCCGACCCGGA
>NZ_JBHTSF010000214.1:0-6557 GCF_042795295.1 Streptomyces sp. NPDC056486 | reverse complement strand
CAAGCCGACCCGCTCGTACGCCGAGGAGCGCACCAACCCGGTGACGGGCAAGAAGGAGACGGCGACGGTCACGGAGTACCCCGACACCGTCAAGCACGGCGATCGGGACGGGTCGGACAAGCCGACCCGCTCGTACGCCGAGGAGCGCACCAACCCGGTGACGGGCAAGAAGGAGACGGCGACGGTCACGGAGTACCCCGACACCGTCAAGCGGCCGAGCTCACAGGGAATTACAGGTCTCCCGAGCGGCATGACGGCGCCCGCTCCGGGGACCGGCGGGCTGTACCTCCGGGACGCGGGAGGCGCCGTCAAGGGCCTCATGACCGAGCGCGACCGGGCCCGGATCATCGCCTGCCACCCCAGTGACCGCGGCCTGGTCAGGGTCCAGCAGACCACCAGCGGATCCGGCGGGTGGGGCGCATACATCGGCTACGTGAAGATCGCCGCGACCGTCGCGCCGCACCGCATCGCCTGCGGCTGACCCGCAGGCACAGCTCGGCCGCCTGGCAACGCCACCAAGCGCGCCACGGAAGAGCACCCGACGGCCGACCCCGCACAGCACAACGGCCCTGGCCCGGTGTCATCAGCACCGGACCAGGGCCTAGCCAACCGAGCCACGCAACCACGAACCGGCAGGAGCTCAGCAGCTATGGCTAACCGTACCCGCGACTTCGAACGACGCATCGACCGTGCCAACGCCGCCGGTGAAGGCGCCGATAAGGCCCGGATCACCGCCGACCGCGTCCGCACCGAACGCGACAGTGCCCGCACCGCCGCAGGGCGCAACGCCCACACCCGGGGTGCCTGACATGGGCCTCTTCGGACGCAGCAAGGACGACGGCAACAGCAAGGACACCAGCGGTTCGAGCCCCAAGGGATTCACCGCCGAGCAGAAGGCCGGGCACCAGGGTCTGAACGACCGGCTGACCTGCAGCCGCCTGGAGAGCCGCGACAAGAAGGCCCCCGGCAGCTTCTAGGCCACCGCCCCACCACGGGGGCGCCGCCCCGGCCTGTGCCGCGACGGCGCCCCCTCGAATGTCACCCGGCGGAAGAGTCCCGCGCCTCGCAGGCGGCCACACAGCGGCGCCGGTTCGAGGCGCCCGAGGAGACCAACCGCTCACCTGCACACGCAAGCTGAAGGAGCACCAGGCCGTGAGCATCAAAGCCGACGACCCGCCGCGACCGCTGACGCGCGCAGGCCGCGCCGCACTGGACCAGATCAACATCGAGAACGCGGCTGCCGCGTCAGCCGAGGACATCAAGAACCAACGAGCTGCAGCCAAGCAACAGCGCAAGGCCGCAAAGCAGCAAGCGCGCATCGACCGCCGCACCATGAAGCGGGCCGCGAAGCAGAAGGACACACGCGAGAAGCAGAAGGCCGCGGACTCACGCGCCGCCCGGTGGCGCGGCAAACTCCGCCAACGCCGCGCGTTCGCGATCACCGCACTCGCCTTCACGGTCTCTCTCGCCGCTTCCGTCCCGATGCAGATCGGGTACTTCACCGACCTGCAGCACCACGGCGACACCCTCGGCTGGATCGGGTGGGCTATCGCCGCCGTCCTGGAAACCGTCGCGTGGGTGGCGATCATTCACCAACTCGACGCTGCCGACAGCGGCAAACCCATCGGCAAGTACCGGCTCGCCGCCTTCCTCCTCGCAACCGTCGTCGCCGCCATCAACTACGGACACGGAAGCGAGCAGTACGGCACCCTCGCAGGGGCGGCCCTGGCCGTCGCCGCGTACGCAGGAGTCGGCTCCGTCGAGTCCTTCATCCACCTGAAGAAACAGCAACGCGACAGCCGCCCCGCAGAACAGATCCGCGCGGCGGTGCACTTCCGCCTCGCCCACCCGCTCCTCGCCCTGCGCGCCTGGCGGCTGCGTGTCCTGTGGAACGGCGAAATCGGCGTCGAGCAGTCCCGCGCGATCGTGTGGGAACAGCGCCACGGTGCCGCTCTCGGCATCACCCACCGCGTCGTCAAGCGCATCAGGGAGCAAGAGGGCAAGGTACGCACCGAGTCGGCAAAGCTCCTCGAAGCCCGATACGGACGCAGCTTTGACGCCGCTGCCGACGAGGCACTCGCACTCGACGCGGACGACGCCGAGGCACCCACCCTCATCGTCCCCGGAGCCGTCGGGCACGACGGTCCCGTTGGCCTCGTCGACGTCCTCGGTCGACCCTTGGAAACTCGAGAATTCCCCTTCCCTGCTGGGAAGAAGCGCCCTCGCCCCACCCCGCGGCGGACGACTTCCGCGGGCAAGACCGAAGAGGAATGGGCCTCCCTCGTGGAGGCCGGCGCCGAGGCCCTGCCCAAGCTCGAAGCGCAAGCCGAAAGGGACCGGCGGCTGATCTCCTCGACCACCGGCACTGTCTCGCCCAACCGGCTCGCCGCGGCCGTCGGCCTGCGCGCGGACCTTGGTAGCGAGCTCCTCGACCGCATCGGGGCCCACACCGGACGTGCCCCCCGCAAGTTCGAGCGGGTCAACGGACACAGCGTGCGCTGACCGGCGCCCGCGGTCGTCCTCGTCGCCGACGAGGACGTGCCGGGGAAGCCGTACCGGCGCCCGTTCGTTCGATGACCGGCAGGAGCCCACATGACCATGACCGCATGGCAGGCGATCACCGCAACCACTGTCCGTACCGACATCGGGTGCGCGTACTCGGCCCTGGCCGCTGCCCTCAAAGCCGGTGACCCCCGCGCGGTTGAGCAGTACGCCGTTG
Source organism: Streptomyces sp. NPDC056486 (assembly GCF_042795295.1). Classification (NCBI taxonomy): domain Bacteria; kingdom Bacillati; phylum Actinomycetota; class Actinomycetes; order Kitasatosporales; family Streptomycetaceae; genus Streptomyces; species Streptomyces sp. NPDC056486. The sequence continues at coordinate 3,838 of NZ_JBHTSF010000214.1, read as the reverse complement.
CGCTGAACGCACTGACTCCGCTCTACCGCATCCAGGCCGCGAAGGAGTGCGGCCAGTGCATCAGCTCGGGCATCTCCGAGCGCCTGTGCACGGACCGGCAATGCACTCAGTACGCCGTGGGCGCCAGTCACAGCCACCCGTGCCCGTGCCCGAACCAGGTGGCCCACCCGAGTGCCTGACCCGGCGCCACCAACACGCGAGCGGCCCCCGATATACGAGTTGCGACGCTCCTCGGGGGCCCGCTCGCGCCATCCTGCGAGAGGACCAGGTCAGTATGACCGCCCACCAGACCGGCGGCACGGCCGCCGTCATCAGCCTGTCCGCCTGGCGGCGCAGGCACCCCCGCGCCGCCAGTGCCCGTACACAGGACCGTGCCGCGCAAATCCACACATCCAGCCCCGGGCCCGACGAAAGGGCCGTCCAGGCACGCCTGTTCGGCCTCCTCGGAGTTGGCGGGGGGTGGGGCCAGTGACCGAGCAGACCACTACTCAGGCCCCGCCGGACCCCGACGAGCCCCCGCGCTCCGGCTGGCCGCTCGGCCCGTTCGTTTCGCACGACGACATCACGGACGCCGTGAACGCAGCCGCCGGCGAACTCCCCGCCTCCGTCGACACGGGCCCGGCCGCCGAGGTCGAGGAGGACACCGACGTTCCGGCGACCGCCGAGGACAGTGGAGGCACCGCGCCGACGCTCCCCGTCGCCGACACCATCGAGAAATCCGCCGAGCCGGACGACGCGCCGGACACGAAATCCAAGCCCGCGAAGCCGAAGAGGAGCCGCAAGCCCCGCACCCGGGCCAAGGGCAAGAAGCGCAAGGGCTCCTGCGCATGCTGCGGCGGGACCGGGGGCGTGTGCTCCTGCCAGTGCCCCATCCGCGGCCCGCACGAGCACGACGCCGCCACCTGCTGCGCATGCTGCTCCGGCGCCGTCCATGCCCCGGCCGACGAGGACCAGGAGCAGCCGGAACCGGAAGAGGAGGACACCGACCAGACCGCCAAGAGGGTCGTACGGCTCGGCGGGGCGATCAAGTCCCTCGAATCCCTGACCGCCCGCCGTTGGCTGGCCGCGAAGTATGTGACCGGTACCGTCCTCGGCTGGTCGATCGGCCTCGACGACCTCGCCCGCGACGCCCTGTTCGCGACTCACGCCAACCCCGGCAATGGGCTCGGTGCCGCGTGCTCCGTCGCGGCCGTGCCTGTCGCGTTCATCGTCCTCGCCCGGCTGACCGCCCGCCTGCGCGTGCCGGTCCCGCTCGACTGGATCGTGTGCCTCGCGGGCACCGGCTACCTCGCCGAAATCGCGAACGGCTACGGCTACGCAGCCGCCGGATACATGACCGCGCACGGCTGGGACGCGCCCACCCTCGCCCCGCTCGCCATCGGCTGCGCGCTGCCCGTCGCCTCCTGGTGGGTCATCGACCGGCGCACCCAGCGATGGGCCGTCCACTGGCCCGGCCGCGTCCTGCACTGGGCTTCCACCCTCGTCACCGGGTCCGCCCTGCTCGGCCTCGCCTACTACCTCCCGAACGCGTAAGGACACCACGACATGACCACGCACACCGTCACCCTGGCCGCGATCTCCGAGACGACCGGCCGCCTCGGCGCGGGCGGCGCCGCGCTCATCCTCGGCGCCGTCCTCGTTATGGGCATCAAGTACGGAAAGCTCAAGGGCAAGAAGGGGCTTCTTGCGTTCCTGGGCCTGATGTTCGCCGCGGCTTGCGTCAAGGCGTCGGGCACCTGGGACCTGTTCACCGACCTCGCCGACATCCCTGGTGACGTCCTGCGCAGTGACCTGGGCCTGGGCGACGTCGGACCGGCCGCCCCGCCGATGCTCGCCGTCGCCATCCTCGCCCTGCGCAAGAACAGCGCGACGCAGACCGCGATGGTTGCGTTCTGGCTCTACGTCACGTGCGGCGGCACCGGGCAAGGCTCGATCTGGTGGGTCTTCTCTGGCCTGTTCGACAACCTCGTAACCCGACTCGCGGGATGAGGGGGGCCACCACATGAGCAGCGAAGCGCAAACCCCCAAGACGGAGCCGGACGAGGCTCCGGACCAGCGTCCCGCCCTCTCCCTGGTCAAGGAGACCGAGGAGGAGCACCAGGACCACGAGCCCGACGAGGAGCCCGGCGAGGAGGCGGGGCGTGCCGAAGGCCTGCGCCGACTCCTCGGCGTGATTCTCGAAAACGTCCGTGCCGCCGGGCGCTCCCTGCACGAGTCCGTCGCCGTCCTTGGTGGGCGTGACGGAATCCGGCACCTGGTGGGAGAGCTCACGTCCGGATCGGTCGTCCTCGGTACCCGGCTCTGGGCCTGGGTCGTTGTCCCCGAAGAGGAGCCCAAGCCCAAGGCGGTGAAGAAGGGGAAGAAGGACAAGGGCAAGCAAGGCGACGACGGCGAGAGCCCGTCAGGGGAGTTCAGCAGTCTGCCCCGGCCGGTACGCCGGGGCCTCGTCCTCGTCTTCATCGGCCTCGCGGCGTACCGCGCGGCCCCTGAACATCCCGTCCTTTTCGGTACCGGCGGTCTGGTCGTGTGGGCCACAGCCGCCCTCATCTCCGCCCCTCGCAAGGCCGAGGGCGACGAGGACGGGACCAGCGAGGAGGCCACACCCCGAAACGATCATGAAACGGGAGGCGGGGGAACGGCACCCGAGGAGGCCGCCCAGCTCACGCCCGCTCAGGCCGCCGCCGCACTACGGCAGTACGTCGAGCACGCCGTAGCCGCAGAGCATCACCTCACCCAGGCCCTGGGCGTGCACACGGAGATGCTCCTTGCCGGACTGCGCCGCAACAACAGGATGTTCATCCTCACCAGCCGCCACCCCGAACGGCGCGAGGAACAGTGGGACGTGAGCGCCCTGAACGCCGAGTTCAAAGACCTCGGCATCCCCGTGAAATCGATCAACATCAAGACCGCCACCGGGGGTCAGAACAACAAGAGCGGCGTCCACATCAAACAGCTCGGCGACGCCCTCGGCCACGCCCCCCGCCTGCCCGCCTCCCTGGTCCGAGACAACACCCCCACCCCCGCGGCAGATGGGGGCGCCCCCGCCCGCACGTAACGGGCCCCTTCCCAGTCCTCTTCTGGGCCGCTCCCGCACCCCGCGAGAGCGGCCCGAAAGAGGCGACCAGGCCCCGCCCCTCCCCTCTCTCACGAGTCTCTACCTGAGCCCTACCTAGCAGCCCTAGACCCCATCTGACCTGCGAAAACCTAACCCTGCTACCCGCGTCCTAGCCCCTCTACCCGGCCGATCTACCCGGCCGGAACCCGCCCGGCCCCCTTGCGGCGTGCGGCACCATGGACCCCGACCGCCAGTCATATACGGGGAGTTGGCCATGGCCGCAGAGCCGGAAGAGCAGCGCTACGAGGTGACCGTTAAGCGCGTCACGAAGGACGACGACGAGCGCGGATTCGTCAGCGCCAAGGCCATTGGAGCCGTCGCCGCGCTCGTCCTCGTAGTCTTCCTCGCGAGGAGCTGCGGCCTCGGCTGACCGGGTGCCAGGGCGGCATGCCACGGAAGGACACCGCCCATGACTGCAATCCAGCTCTCCCCAGCCGCCCGCCGCTCATATACCCGCCTGCGCCGCGGCGACCGCCGCCAAGCCGCCCGCGTAGAGGCCGCCCTCGCTCAACTCTGCGCCGGTCAGTACCCGGCGAGCGCGCGCCGCCTCACCGGACCCCGCACCGGACAGCACCGCGTCACCATCGGGAAGGTCCGCATCCTCTACGCGACCGCTGGAGGGGCCGTGAGCATCATCGCCATCGGCTACCGCCGCGACGTCTACGGCGGCGGAGCCGGACACCGCAACTAGGACACAAATGCCCGGCTCCCTCCGCCTGGAGG
>NZ_JBHTSF010000213.1:0-12799 GCF_042795295.1 Streptomyces sp. NPDC056486 | reverse complement strand
CGTTCAACACCACGTGCCCCGCCCGTCGGCGAAGTCTGGACGCTCAGCGAAGGAAGGGGTCCACCGCGACCGCCACGAACAGCAGCGAGACGTAGGTGATCGACCAGTGGAAGAGCCGCATCTCCTTGAGCTTGCCGCCCGTGGCCTCCGCCTTGGCGCGGTTCTGCAGGCCGTGCGCCTCCCACAGCCACCAGCCGCCGGTCACGAAGGCCACCACCGTGTAGAACCAGCCGGTGTAACCGAGCGGCTGGAGCAGCAGCGAGACGGCGACCATCACCCAGCTGTAGAGGACGATCTGACGCGCGACCACCTTGTTCGACGCGACGACCGGCAGCATCGGCACGCCCACGCGGGCGTAGTCGTCCTTGACCTTCATGGACAGCGGCCAGTAGTGCGGCGGCGTCCAGAAGAACATGACGAGGAAGAGGATGACCGGCGCCCACGACACGGAGTCGGTGACCGCGGACCAGCCGATGAGGACCGGCATGCAGCCCGCGATGCCGCCCCAGACGATGTTCTGCGAGGTGCGGCGCTTGAGGATCATCGTGTAGACGACCACGTAGAAGAGCAGGGCACCGAGGGCGAGCCAGGCGGACAGCCAGTTGACGACGAGTCCGAAAAGCAGCGTGGAGGCGATCGCGAGCGCGATGCCGAAGACGAGGCACTCGCGGGGGCTGACCATGCCCGTGACCAGGGGCCTCTGGGACGTGCGGTCCATGAGGGCGTCGATGTCACGGTCGATGTACATGTTGAGCGCGTTGGCTCCACCCGCCGACAGGTAGCCGCCGAGGCAGGTCACGAAGACCAGCCACAGGTCGGGCACCCCCTGTTCGGCGAGGAACATCACCGGAACGGTGGTGATCAGGAGGAGTTCGATGATTCGCGGCTTGGTCAACGCCACGAACGCCATGACACGGGCCCCGAGCGGCCGGTGGCTTGGGCTAGAGCTCGTCCCAATTGCTCCCGCTGGACGGGATTCAACGGCCGTCACGCACACCCCTGACAGAGACTTCCCAGCGAGCCGCGTCGGACGTTCAGAAATGAAGATCCGGTAAAGGCTCACGCGTACCACGCCACTGTAGACGTTGCCCATACCTCGCCCTTCGCGGGGGTGGGGTCGTGTTGAGCGGCGTGTTGAGCCGCCCGAAACTCGGCCCGACACCCATTCAGATGAGCGGTGCGGCACTCGTTCTGAGAGTCCAGATGAGCGGCTTTCGGATCACATGGTGAACACCACGGATCCCTTTCGAGAGGCGGATCCCGGCGCACCCCCGCAGTCTGGAATCACTCGAAAAAATGCACGTCTTTACAGCGGTAGGCTCGACATCGGCCGGTGAGATCTACATCGCCGGCATTCGACATGTGGAGAGGAGCCCTGACTCAGGGTGAGCACCAAGCCGACCACCACAGACCTCGAGTGGACCGAACTGGACCAGCGGGCTGTTGATACTGCCCGCGTCCTGGCCATGGACGCCGTACAGAAGGTCGGCAACGGCCATCCTGGTACGGCCATGAGCCTCGCGCCTGCCGCGTACACGCTCTTCCAGAAGGTGATGCGGCACGACCCCGCGGACGCCGAGTGGACCGGGCGCGACCGGTTCGTTCTTTCCGCGGGCCACTCGTCCCTGACCCTCTACATCCAGCTCTACCTGGCCGGTTTCGGCCTGGAGCTCGATGATCTGAAGGCGTTCCGCACCTGGGGTTCGAAGACCCCGGGACACCCGGAGTACGGGCACACCACGGGCGTGGAGACGACGACGGGGCCGCTCGGCCAGGGCGTCGCGAACGCCGTGGGCATGGCGATGGCCGCCCGTTACGAGCGTGGCCTGTTCGACCCGCAGACCGCCGCCGGCGAGTCGCCGTTCGACCACTACATCTTCGCGATCGCCGGTGACGGCTGCCTCCAGGAGGGCATCTCCAGCGAGGCGTCGTCCCTGGCCGGGCACCAGAAGCTCGGCAACCTCGTACTGCTGTGGGACGACAACCACATCTCCATCGAGGGCGACACCGAGACCGCGGTCTCCGAAGACACCATGAAGCGGTACGAGGCCTACGGCTGGCACGTCCAGCGCGTGGAGCCCAAGGAGGACGGCGACCTCGACCCGGCCGCCCTCTACCGCGCGATCCAGGCCGCGAAGGCGGAGACGGAGCGCCCCTCCTTCATCGCCATGCGCTCGATCATCGCCTGGCCCGCGCCGAACGCGCAGAACACCGAGGCCGCGCACGGCTCGGCGCTCGGTGACGAAGAGGTCGCGGCCACCAAGCGCGTCCTCGGCTTCGACCCGGAGCAGACCTTCGAGGTCTCTGACGAGGTCCTCGCGCACACCCGTGCGGCCCTGGACCGCGGCAGTGACGCCAAGACCGAGTGGGCGAAGGACTTCGCGTCCTGGCGCACCGCCGAGTCCGAGCGCGCCGCCGAGTTCGACCGCATCGCCGCGGGCGAGCTGCCGCAGGGCTGGGAGGAGAAGCTCCCGGTCTTCGAGGCGGGCAAGGGTGTCGCGACGCGTGCCGCGTCCGGCAAGGTCCTGCAGGCGCTCGGCGCGGTGGTCCCCGAGCTGTGGGGCGGCTCCGCCGACCTCGCGGGCTCGAACAACACCACGATCGACAAGACGTCGTCGTTCCTCCCCGCGGGCAACCCGCTGCCGGAGGCCGACCCGTACGGCCGTACGGTCCACTTCGGTATCCGCGAGCACGCCATGGCCGCGGAGATGAACGGCATCGCGCTGCACGGCAACACCCGCATCTTCGGCGGCACCTTCCTGGTGTTCTCCGACTACATGCGCAACGCCGTCCGTCTCTCCGCGCTGATGCACCTCCCGGTGACGTACGTGTGGACGCACGACTCCGTCGGTCTCGGCGAGGACGGCCCGACGCACCAGCCGGTCGAGCACCTGGCTTCGCTGCGCGCCATCCCGGGCCTGAACGTGGTCCGCCCCGCGGACGCGAACGAAACCGCCGTCGTGTGGCGCGAGATCCTCAAGCGCTACACGAAGGAGTTCGGCAAGGGCGCCCCGCACGGCCTCGCGCTGACCCGTCAGGGCGTGCCGACGTACGACCGCGAGGTCACCGAGGGCGCGGTCAAGGGCGGTTACGTCCTGTTCGATGCCGACGGCGGCAAGCCCGAGGTCGTCCTCATCGGCACCGGCTCCGAGGTGCAGCTCGCCGTCGAGGCGCGCGAGCAGCTCCAGGCCGCGGGTGTTCCCACCCGTGTCGTCTCGATGCCGTGCGTCGAATGGTTCGAAGCGCAGGACCAGGGGTACCGCGACAGCGTCATTCCGCCGTCCGTCAAGGCGCGCGTGGCGGTCGAGGCGGGCATCGGCCTGACCTGGCACCGCTTCGTGGGCGACGCCGGGCGCATCGTCTCGCTGGAGCACTTCGGTGCCTCGGCCGACGCCAAGGTGCTCTTCCGTGAGTTCGGCTTCACCGCCGATCACGTGGCATCCGCCGCCCGGGAATCGATCGACGCCGCTCAGCGCTGACGCCGACATACGACCTAGTAGGAGATGTAATCCTCATGACAGACGCACTCAAGCGCCTTTCCGACGAAGGCGTCGCGATCTGGCTGGACGACCTGTCGCGCAAGCGGATCACGTCCGGCAACCTCGCCGAGCTGATCGACCAGAGCCACGTCGTGGGCGTCACGACGAACCCGTCGATCTTCCAGAAGGCCATCTCGCAGGGCGACGGTTACGACCAGCAGCTCACCGACCTCGCCGCCCGCGGGGTCACCGTCGAAGAGGCCATCCGCATGATCACGACGGCGGACGTCCGTGACGCCGCCGACATCCTGCGCCCGGTCTTCGACGCGACGAACGGCCAGGACGGCCGTGTGTCGATCGAGGTCGACCCGCGCCTGGCGCACAACACCCAGGCGACGGTCGCCGAGGCCAAGCAGCTCGCGTGGCTGGTGGACCGCCCGAACACGCTCATCAAGATCCCGGCGACGAAGGCGGGCCTGCCCGCGATCACCGAGGTCATCGGCAGGGGCATCAGCGTGAACGTGACGCTGATCTTCTCGCTCGAGCGCTACCGCGAGGTCATGGACGCGTTCGTGGCGGGCCTGGAGAAGGCGAAGGCCGCGGGCCTCGACCTCTCCACGATCCACTCGGTGGCGTCCTTCTTCGTGTCCCGCGTGGACACCGAGATCGACAAGCGTCTCGACGGCATCGGCACGGACGAGGCCAAGGCCGCCAAGGGCAAGGCCGCCCTCGCCAACGCCCGTCTGGCGTACGAGGCGTACGAAGAGGTCTTCTCCTCCGACCGCTGGGCCGCGCTCGACAAGGCGCAGGCCAACAAGCAGCGTCCGCTGTGGGCCTCCACCGGTGTCAAGGACCCGGCGTACAAGGACACCCTGTACGTCGACGACCTGGTCGCGCCGAACACGGTGAACACCATGCCGGAGGCGACCCTGGAGGCCACCGCCGACCACGGCCAGATCACCGGCAACACCATCGCGGGGACGTACGACACCGCGCGCGCCGAGATCGAGGCCGTCGAGAAGCTCGGCATCTCGTACGACGAGGTCGTGCAGCTGCTGGAGGACGAAGGCGTCGAGAAGTTCGAGGCCTCCTGGAACGACCTGCTCAAGTCGACCGAGGCCGAGCTCAAGCGCCTCGCTCCCTCGAAGGGCTGACCACTTTGTCAAGCAGCAATCCGCTGCGTGACGCCGCAGACCGACGGCTCCCGCGTATCGCGGGGCCGTCGGGCCTGGTCATCTTTGGCGTCACGGGCGATTTGTCCCGTAAAAAGTTGATGCCCGCTGTCTACGACCTCGCCAACCGAGGCCTGTTGCCGCCGGGCTTCTCGCTCATCGGCTTCGCCCGCCGCGACTGGGAGGACGAGGACTTCGCCCAGGTCGTCCACGACGCGGTCAAGCAGCACTCGCGTACGCCGTTCCGCGAAGAGGTCTGGCAGCAGCTCATCCAGGGGATGCGCTTCGTCCAGGGCAACTTCGACGACGACGCCGCGTTCGAGCAGCTCAAGGCCACCATCCAGGACCTCGACAAGGCACAGGGCACGGGCGGCAACTTCGCCTTCTACCTCTCCGTGCCGCCGAAGTTCTTCCCGCAGGTCGTCCAGCAGCTCAAGAAGCACGAGCTCGCGGACGCCCCGGCCGGATCCTGGCGCCGCGCGGTCATCGAGAAGCCCTTCGGGCACGACCTGGCGTCCGCCAAGGACCTCAACTCGATCGTGCACGAGGTGTTCGACCCGGACCAGGTGTTCCGGATCGACCACTACCTCGGCAAGGAGACCGTCCAGAACATCCTGGCGCTCCGCTTCGCCAACCAGATGTTCGAGCCGATCTGGAACCGGTCGTACGTGGACCACATCCAGATCACGATGGCCGAGGACATCGGCATCGGCGGCCGCGCCGGCTACTACGACGGCATCGGCGCCGCCCGTGACGTCATCCAGAACCACCTGCTCCAGCTGATGGCGCTGACCGCGATGGAGGAGCCCGCCTCCTTCGACGCGAACGCGCTGGTGGCCGAGAAGGCGAAGGTCCTGGGCGCCGTGCGGCTGCCCAAGGACCTCGGCGAGAGCACGGTCCGCGGGCAGTACGCCGCGGGGTGGCAGGGCGGCGAGAAGGCCGTCGGCTACCTCCAGGAAGAGGGCATCGACCCCAAGTCGAAGACCGACACCTACGCGGCCATCAAGCTGGAGGTGGACAACCGCCGCTGGGCGGGCGTCCCGTTCTACCTGCGCACCGGCAAGCGCCTCGGCCGACGCGTCACGGAGATCGCGGTCGTCTTCCAGCGCGCTCCCCACTCCCCCTTCGACCACACGGCGACGGAGGAACTGGGCCAGAACGCGATCGTCATCCGCGTCCAGCCCGACGAGGGCATCACGGTCCGGTTCGGCTCCAAGGTGCCCGGCACCTCGATGGAGATCCGCGACGTGTCGATGGACTTCGCCTACGGCGAGTCCTTCACCGAGTCCAGCCCGGAGGCGTACGAGCGCCTGATCCTGGACGTCCTGCTCGGCGACGCCAACCTCTTCCCGCGCACGGAGGAGGTCGAGCTCTCCTGGAACATCCTCGACCCGATCGAGGAGTACTGGGACAAGCACGGCAAGCCCGCGCAGTACCCGTCCGGGACCTGGGGCCCGTCCGAGGCGGACGAAATGCTCGCACGAGACGGACGGAGCTGGCGTCGCCCATGAAGATCGACCTTACGGACTCTACGTCCAGCAAGATCAACAAGGCCCTCGTCAAGGGGCGCAGGGCGATCGGCACCCCGGCAGTCGGCATGGTGCTCACCCTCGTCATCGTCACCGACGAGGAGAACGCCTACGACGCCCTGAAGTCGGCCAACGAAGCGTCCCGCGAGCACCCCTCGCGCACGCTGGTCGTCATCAAGCGCGCCGCGCGCTCCCCCCGCGACCGCACGACGTCGCGCCTCGACGCCGAGGTACGGGTCGGCGCGGACGCGGGCACCGGCGAGACAGTGGTCCTGCGTCTCTACGGCGAGGTCATCAACCACGCCCAGTCGGTCGTCCTGCCGCTGCTGCTTCCCGACGCCCCCGTGGTCGTGTGGTGGCCGGTCAACGCGCCGCTCAACCCGGCCAAGGACCCGCTCGGCGCGCTCGCCCAGCGCCGCGTCACGGACACGTACGCCGCCGAGCAGCCGATCCACGAGCTGACCGCGCGCGCCGAGGCCTACCACCCCGGCGACACGGACCTGTCCTGGACCCGGATCACCCCGTGGCGCTCGATGCTCGCGGCCGCTCTCGACCAGGTCACCTGCAGGGTCACCTCCGTCGAGGTGGAGGGCGAGGAGTTCAACCCGAGCTGTGAGCTGCTCGCCATGTGGCTCGCGGACCGGCTCTCCGTCCCCGTGAAGCGCTCGCTCTCCGCGGGCCCGGGCCTCACCGGCGTACGCATGGACACCGACTGCGGTCCCATCGTGCTCGGCCGGGCCGACGGCTCGCTCGCCACGCTCTCCATCCAGGGGCAGCCCGACCGTGCGGTGGCGCTCAAGCGCCGCGAGACGGCCGAGCTGATCGCCGAGGAGCTGCGCCGCCTCGACCCGGACGACACCTACGCGTCCGCGCTGAGGTACGGCGTGGACCGCCTGGGCGAGTCGGCGGAGCAGACGACGGTTCCTGAGGTGGAGGAGCCCGCCGAGGCGGCCAAGAAGACGGCCCCCGCGAAGAAGGCACCGGCCAAGAAGGCGGCGGCGAAGTGACCGCGGCCCCGCAGCTGGTCGTCCACCGCGACAAGGAGCTGATGGCGCAGGCCGCGGCGGCCCGCCTCATCACGAAGATCGTCGATGCGCAGGCCGCCCGCGGCTACGCGTCGGTGGTCCTCACCGGTGGCCGCAACGGCAACGGCCTCCTTGCGGCGCTGAGTTCGTCCCCGGCCAAGGACGCGATCGACTGGTCGCGCCTGGATCTGTGGTGGGGCGACGAGCGCTTCCTGCCGGACGGCGACCCGGAGCGCAACTACACCCAGGCCAAGGAGGCACTGCTCGACTCGGTGCCCCTGAACCCGGCCCGGGTGCATCCGATGCCCGCGTCGGACGGCGCGTACGAGGTGGACGCGGCGGCCGGAATCTACGCGGCCGAGCTGACCGCGGCTGCGGGGCCCGAGGACCATGGTCCGGTGCCGACGTTCGACGTACTGATGCTCGGCGTCGGCCCGGACACCCATGTCGCCTCGCTCTTCCCGGAGTTGCCCGCGGTCCGCGAGAGCGAGCGGACGGTGGTCGGCGTGCACGGCGCGCCCAAGCCGCCGCCCGTACGCATCACGCTCACGCTCCCGGCGATCCGGGCGGCACGTGAGGTGTGGCTGCTCGCGGCCGGCGAGGACAAGGCGAACGCCGCGGCGATCGCCCTGTCGGGCGCGGGCGAGGTACAGGCGCCCGCGGCGGGCGCGTACGGCAGGTCGCGGACGCTGTGGCTGCTCGACTCCGCGGCGGCCTCGCAGCTGCCGCGCGATCTGTATCCGCCGTCCTCTCCCTGAACGGCTCGCACAGCATCAAGGCCCGGTCCGCCTCTCGGCGGGCCGGGCCTTGATGTTTCAGTGGCTCAACGCCCGCGCAGGGTGCGGTACTTGGCGACAAGCGCCGTCGTCGACCCGTCGAGGTCCGGCACGTCCGCGCCCTCGGTCAGGGCGGGCTCGATGCGCTTGGCGAGCACCTTGCCGAGCTCGACGCCCCACTGGTCGAAGGAGTCGATGTTCCACACGGCGCCCTGCACGAACACCTTGTGTTCGTAGAGCGCGATGAGTTGACCGAGAACCGACGGCGTCAGTTCCTTGGCGAGGATCGTCGTCGTCGGGTGGTTGCCCTGGAACGTCTTGTGCGGGACGAGTTCGTCCGGCGCACCTTCGGCCCGCACCTCTTCGGGCGTCTTGCCGAAGGCCAACGCCTGCGTCTGCGCGAAGAAGTTGGCCATCAGGAGGTCGTGCTGGGCGACGAGGCCGGGCAGCAGATCGGCGACGGGCTCGGCGAAGCCGATGAAGTCGGCCGGGATCAACTTCGTGCCCTGGTGGATGAGTTGGTAGTACGCGTGCTGTCCGTTGGTGCCCGGCGTGCCCCAGACCACCGGACCCGTCTGCCAGTCGACCGGCTCGCCGTCACGGTCGACGGACTTGCCGTTGGACTCCATGTCCAGCTGCTGGAGGTAGGCGGTGAACTTGGAGAGGTAGTGCGAATAGGGCAGGACGGCGTGCGACTGGGCGTCGTGGAAGTTGCCGTACCAGATGCCCAACAGGCCAAGAAGCAGCGGCACGTTGGACTCGGCGGGCTCGTTACGGAAGTGCTCGTCGACGAGGTGGAAGCCGTCGAGCATCTCCCGGAAGGCGTCCGGGCCGACGGCGATCATCAGCGAGAGACCGATCGCGGAGTCGAACGAGTAGCGACCGCCGACCCAGTCCCAGAACTCAAACATGTTGGCCGTGTCGATACCGAAGTCGGAGACCTTCTCGGCGTTCGTCGACAGGGCCACGAAGTGCTTGGCGACCGCGCTCTGGTCGGCGCGCAGGCCGGTCAGGAGCCAGTCGCGCGCGGAGGTCGCGTTCGTGATCGTCTCGATCGTGGTGAACGTCTTCGATGCGATGATGAACAGCGTCTCGGCCGGGTCCAGGTCCCGCACGGCCTCGTGCAGGTCGGCGCCGTCGACGTTCGACACGAAGCGCACGGTGAGATCGCGGTCGGTGAAGGACCGGAGCGTCTCGTACGCCATCGCGGGGCCGAGGTCCGAGCCGCCGATGCCGACGTTGACGATGTTCTTGATGCGCTTGCCGGTGTGCCCGGTCCACTCGCCGGAGCGGACCTTGTTCGCGAAGACGGCCATCTTGTCGAGCACGGCGTGCACGGCGGGCACCACGTTCTCGCCGTCGACCTCGACCACCGCGTCGCGCGGGGCGCGCAGCGCGGTGTGCAGGACGGCGCGGTCCTCGGTGGTGTTGATCTTCTCGCCGCGGAACATGGCGTCCCGCAGACCGAAGACGTCGGTGGCCGCGGCAAGCTCGCGCAGGAGCGTCAGTGTCTCGTCGGTGACGAGGTGCTTGGAGTAGTCGATGTGCAGGTCACCGACCTGGAGCGTGTAGCCGGTGCCGCGCGCCGGATCCTTGGCGAAAAGCTCACGCAGCTGCACCTCCCCCAGCTGCTCCCGGTGCTTGCTGAGCGCCGCCCATTCGGGCGTCTGGTTGAGCCTGGCGCGGCTTTCTGCGTTCATCTCGGACTTCAGCCTTCTCTCGTACCTGTGTACGTACCTTGCCCCGCTGCACGTTCCAACCTAATTGATCAGGGCCCGATATGAGATCTCTGAAGCTGTCTGTCCGGACACGCGCCGGTAAACGCCACGCGAAAAGCACAGCGGCCGGACATCGTCCGATGTCCGGCCTTCATACGCTCTAGATCTCGCCCCGCAGTTTGGCAAGCGCCTCCGCGAGAATCGCCTCGCCGTCCGCGTCGCTGCGCCGTTCCCGTACGTACGCCAGGTGCGTCTTGTACGGCTCGGTGCGGGGCGGGTCCGGCGGGTTGTCCCGGTCCTGACCGGCGGGGAAGCCGCAGCGGGGGCAGTCCCAAGTATCGGGAACCTGCGCGTCGCTGGCGAAGCTGGGCACCGTCTCGTGTCCGTTGGAGCACCAGAAGGAGATGCGCAGTCGCGGCGCGGACTCACCGCGCTCGGCCTCGCCCATCGGCCCCGCCCCGACCCGACTTCCACGGATCGCGTTGCCACTTGCCACGGTCGTAACTCCCTGCGTGATGGTGCTGCTGCGGGCGCCTCAGTCTACGTAAGGCCCAACGCGCGTCCAGTGTTCGGAGTTACACCCTCACCCCGACACGCAAGCCCCATGATAATCCGCGTTTTGAGGCGCGCACCGTACATGGGGCTTTAAGCGAAGCTTTAGCAAGGTAGCAATCAAGCCGCTTCCGCGGTCAGTTGTTCACCTTCATCAACAGGCCGAGCACGACGATGCACGCGAACCAGCAAAGACCGACCACGACAGTGATGCGGTCGAGGTTGCGCTCGGCGACGGACGAACCGCCGACGGACGACTGCATGCCGCCACCGAACATGTCGGAAAGACCGCCGCCCTTGCCCTTGTGCATCAGCACCAGCAGCATCATCAGCAGGCTGAAGACGATCAGGGCGATCGAGAACCCCATAACCACGGCTGGACCAACTTCCTCGGATCTGAATCGATTCTCTATCGACGACGGGGGCCGGTGCCTCTGGATGAGAAGCCGCCCGGCCCCCGCAAGGGTACGACGTATCGGCGCTACCGCATACTCACTGGTCGCGGAACCGGACGATCTTGACGAACTCGTCCGTGTCGAGCGCCGCACCACCGATGAGGGCACCGTCGACGTCGGGCTGCGCCATGATCGCGGCCACGTTGCCGGACTTCACGGAGCCGCCGTACTGGATGCGCACCTTGTCGGCGAGCTCCTGCGAGTACAGCTCGGCGAGGCGGCCGCGGATCGCACCGCAGACCTCCTGGGCGTCCTCGGGGGTCGCGACCTTGCCGGTGCCGATGGCCCACACCGGCTCGTACGCGATGACGATGGACTCGACCTGCTCGGCCGGCACGTCCTTGAGACCGCCGTCGAGCTGGGCGAGCGTGTACTCGATCTGCTGGCCGGCCTCGCGGATGTCCAGGCCCTCGCCGATGCAGAGGATCGGGGTCAGGCCGTGCTTGTAGGCGGCCTTCACCTTGCCGTTGCAGATCTCGTCGCTCTCGTCGTGGTACTGACGGCGCTCGGAGTGGCCCACGGCCACGTACGTGCACTTCAGCTTGGAGAGCATCGGGCCCGAGATCTCGCCGGTGTACGCACCGGCGTCGTGCGCCGAGATGTCCTGGGCGCCGTACTTGATCTTGAGCTTGTCGCCGTCGACCAGGGTCTGCACCGAACGCAGGTCGGTGAAGGGGGGCAGGACGGCGACCTCGACGGCGTCGTAGTCCTTGTCGGCAAGGGCGAAGGCGAGCTTCTGGACGTGCGCGATGGCCTCGAGGTGGTTGAGGTTCATCTTCCAGTTGCCCGCCATCAGCGGGGTACGCGTAGTCATCAGGTGTCAGTTCTCCAGTGCGGCGAGGCCGGGGAGCGTCTTGCCCTCGAGGTATTCGAGGGAGGCGCCACCGCCGGTGGAAATGTGGCCGAATGCGTTCTCGTCGAAACCCAGGATCCGGACGGCGGCGGCGGAGTCGCCACCGCCGACGACCGTGAAGGCCTCGGAGTCGAGGAGAGCCTGGGCGACCGCCTTGGTGCCCTCGGCGTAGTCGGGGTGCTCGAAGACGCCCATCGGCCCGTTCCAGAAGACGGTGGCCGCGTCGGCGAGCTTCGAGGCGTAGAGCTTGCAGCTCTCGGGGCCGATGTCGAGACCCCCCTGGCCGGCCGGGATGGCGTCCGCGGCGACCGTGGTGGGGTGGGACGGGGCCTTGGTCTTCAGGTCCGGGAACTCGGGGGAGACCAGCACGTCGACGGGGAGGACCAGCTCGACGCCCTTCTCCTGTGCGCGCTTGATGTACTCCTTGACGACCGGGACCTGGTCCTCCTGGAGGAGGGAGGAGCCGACCTCGTGGCCCTGGGCCTTGAGGAAGGTGTACGCCATGCCGCCGCCGATCAGGAGACGGTCGGCCTTGCCGAGCAGCTGGTCGATGACGGCCAGCTTGTCGGAGACCTTGGCGCCGCCGAGCGCGACGACGTACGGGCGCTTGACGTCCTCGGTGAGCTTCTTGAGGACGCCGACCTCGGTGGCGATGAGGTAGCCCGCGTAGTGCGGAAGACGCGCCGGAAGGTCGTACACGGAGGCGTGCTTGCGGTGCACGGCGCCGAAGCCGTCGCCCACGTAGACATCGGCGAGGGCGGCCAGCTGGTCGGCGAACTCGCCTCGCTCGGTGTCGTCCTTGCTGGTCTCGCCCGCGTTGAAGCGGAGGTTCTCGATGACGGCGACCTGGCCGGGCTCGAGACCGTCCACCGCGTCGTGCGCGGCGGGGCCGACGGTGTCCTGGGCGAACGCCACGGGCTTGCCGAGGAGTTCACCGAGGCGCTCGGCGGCGGGAAGCAGCGAGAACACCGGGTCCGGGGCGCCCTTGGGGCGGCCCAGGTGCGAGGCGACGATCACCTTGGCGCCCGCACCGGCGAGCTTGGTGACGGTCGGCAGGACGGCGCGGATCCGGCCGTCGTCGGTGATGGTGCCGTCGGCGAGCGGCACATTGAGGTCGGCGCGGACGAAGACCCGCTTGCCTTCGACCCCTTCGGCGAGAAGTTCGTCGATCGTCTTCATGGCTGGACTCCAGGACTCCTTAAGAGGGCTGATGACGTGCAACAGGGTCCGGACCACGCAG
>NZ_JBHTSF010000212.1:0-13078 GCF_042795295.1 Streptomyces sp. NPDC056486 | reverse complement strand
GGTGCCGGGCGCGGGCCAGTTCGGACGGGGGTTCGGTCTCCTTTCGCTGCGCGCCCTGCCACCGAATATGGCCCCGGTCTTGTGGTCCGGGGTGGCGGGGGCCCTTCTGCGTACGAATGGATCAGGCGTGCAGCACGCCGACCTCCACCCCATGCTCGGCGGCCAGTCGGTGGAGATCTTCGAGCTCGGCCTGCTCGACCTCGGCAAGGAAGTCGTCGCCCGTCTCACGGGCCTTCGTGAGGTCGGACTCCGTGGCTTTTATGCGCTGCAGCAGTCCTGCGGTGAAAGCGTCCATGGTTGCGCCCCCTCGGCTGGGTCGTGGGTCGATGGCACGGGGGTGTGCCCTCAAGGAAGGGGCGATCACGTCTTCGCCGCCCGCCCTGGAGAAAGCGGGTTGTGGCGCGCCACATACAAAGCGTGATCGCGGGGTGTGAGGTCGTCTTCCCCGGGCTCTCTTCCACGGAAACCTCAACCGTCGGAGGAAATCCCGCATTCCCCGGCCAGGGCACCGCCTTACAGCCGGTTTATGACCGAAAGGGGCAGGATGGAGGCCACAGCCCAGGAACAGACCTGCCCTCAGGGGCACAGAGGAAGGACAGCGCCGTGCGCGTACTCGTCGTCGAGGACGAGCAGCTGCTCGCCGATGCGGTGGCCACCGGACTACGCCGGGAGGCCATGGCCGTCGACGTCGTGTACGACGGAGCGGCCGCTCTGGAACGTATCGGCGTGAACGACTATGACGTTGTTGTGCTCGACCGGGACCTCCCGCTCGTGCACGGGGACGACGTCTGCCGCAAGATCGTCGAGCTCGGTATGCCGACCCGCGTCCTGATGCTCACCGCGTCGGGCGACGTCAGCGACCGTGTCGAGGGCCTGGAGATCGGCGCCGACGACTATCTCCCCAAGCCCTTCGCGTTCAGCGAGCTCACGGCACGCGTGCGTGCCCTCGGGCGGCGTACGAGTGTGCCGCTGCCGCCCGTCCTGGAGCGCGCCGGGATCAAGCTCGACCCGAACCGCCGCGAGATCTTCCGCGACGGCAAGGAGATCCAGCTCGCCCCCAAGGAGTTCGCGGTCCTCGAAGTGCTGCTGCGCAGCGAGGGCGCCGTGGTCTCCGCCGAGCAGCTGCTCGAGAAGGCCTGGGACGAGAACACCGACCCGTTCACGAACGTGGTCCGGGTGACCGTCATGACCCTGCGCAGGAAACTCGGTGAGCCCGCCGTCATCGTGACGGTGCCCGGCTCCGGCTACCGGATCTGACCCCCGGTGGCCGCGACCCCGGCGCCACCCGCCGCGCCTCCGAAACCCACCTGGGACCCCCGGAAGGCCGAACCGCCCTTCCCGTGGCTGCGCCCCACCATCCGTATACGCCTGACTCTGCTCTACGGCGGCATGTTCCTGATCGCGGGCATCCTGCTGCTCTCGATCATCTATCTGCTCGCCGCGCAGGCCCTGAACGTGGGCACCGAGCTGCCGTTCAAGATCGTCTCCGGTCAGGTGGCGAGCGACAGCTGCAACCTCCCGAGTTCGCCGTCGGCCGGTGAGCTCAACAACGCCATGAACGCGTGCGTCAACGAACAGCGCCAGAACGCCCTGGACAACCTCCTGAGCCGCTCGCTGCTCGCCCTGCTCGGGCTCGCGGTGATCGCTTTCGCCTTCGGTTACGCGATGGCGGGCCGCGTTCTCTCGCCGCTCGGCCGCATCACGCGCACCGCGCGCAGGGTGGCCGGCACGGACCTGTCCCGGCGCATCGAACTGGACGGTCCCGACGACGAGTTGAAGGAGCTCTCGGACACCTTCGACGAGATGCTCGACCGTCTGGAGCGGGCCTTCACCGCCCAGCAGCGCTTCGTCGGTAACGCCTCCCACGAGCTGCGCACACCGCTCGCGATCAATCGCACGCTGCTCGAGGTGCACCTCTCCGACCCGGGGGCGCCACCCGAGCTCCATCAGCTCGGCAAGACGCTCCTGGCCACGAACGAACGCAGTGAGCAGCTCGTGGAGGGCCTGCTGCTGCTCGCCCGCAGCGACAACCAGATCGTGGAGCGCAAGCCGGTCGACTTCGCCGAGGTCGCCGACCGCGCCGTCGATCAGGTGCGGTCCGAGGCCGACGCGAAGGGCGTGGAGATCCGTGGGCAGCGGGGCACGGCCGTCGTCCAGGGCAACGGCGTCCTCCTGGAGCGGATCGCCCTGAACCTCGTCCAGAACGCCGTCAGGTACAACGTGCCGGACGAGGGGTGGGTCGAGGTCACCACGGAGGCCCAGCACGGCCAGGCGGTCCTTGTGGTGGCCAACACGGGCCCCGTGGTGCCCGCGTACGAGATCGACAACCTCTTCGAGCCGTTCCGGCGGCTGCGGACCGAGCGCACGGGCAGCGACAAGGGCGTCGGACTCGGCCTGTCGATCGCCCGATCGGTGGCGCGGGCCCACGGGGGCCGTATCATCGCGGAGCCGCGCGAGGGGGGAGGGCTCGTGATGCGAGTCACCCTTCCTCTCTGAGATGCTGCCGCGGACTTGCTCCGTGTTCGCTTTGCGCGGAATTTTCGGGACGTGGTCCTGGGGGTTCCGTGTGCGATCGATCACATGGGCGAATTTTCGGCCATCTACTCTCCGTGATCGTGAAAGTCGTCGGAAAGCCGGGAAAATCCGGGTTTTCAGGGGTCTTGATCACGGGAAGTACACGGGGTGGCGCCTGTGAAGTGCGACATCGGGACCGTGTACGGTCCCGATCGCCATCCAAACCGATCACCTCTGCAGGGGTGCGGTTGGGTGTCGATTGAGTAACAGACCTTGATGTGAGGCAAAATCTCCGCCTCAGGTCGGGCACAAGTCCGGCCTCTCACGCGTTACGTGCGCTGAGACACCGCAGACACCCAGAGGGGGAGAGCGACATGGCAACGGACTACGACACCCCACGTAAGACCGACGATGACGTCAACGAGGACAGCATCGAGGAACTCAAGGCGCGGCGGAACGACAAGTCGACTTCGGCCGTAGACGTCGACGAGTTCGAGGCCGCAGAAGGCCTTGAGCTGCCCGGCGCGGACCTTTCGAACGAGGAGCTCGCCGTTCGGGTGCTCCCGAAGCAGCAGGACGAGTTCACCTGCATGAGCTGCTTCCTGGTGCACCACCGCAGCCAGCTGGCCAAGGAGAAGAACGGCCAGCCGATCTGCCGCGACTGCGACTAGGGCAGGGTCGGCCGTGACAGGCTCGACCCCGCCTAGGAAGCGCCGCTTCCGCAAGCGTGGAGCGGACACAGAAAGCGTCGCCCCCGACGGCGTACGTGACGACGAGCGGGGCTCTTCCCCCACAGGAACAGCCTCGCTCGGACCGGCGAACGCCCTGGAGGTGGCACACGACGGGACGGCGGCCGACAAGGCGTCCAGGACCAAGGGGTCCAAGGGCCGCGTTGCCGCCGTCACGGACGGAGTCAAGGCGGGCGTACGCGCGAGCGGACGCGGCGCCAAAGCCGGCATCGGCTATCTCGCCGACCGGATCATCGAGAGTGCCCCGCGGGTCCCGATCCGCGACCTGGACACTCTCCGCAAGCAGTTCCCGGGCCTGGACCCCGAGCAGCTCGCGGACAAAATCATCTCCGGCGCCGCCAACGGGACCTCGACGGTCGGGGCCGGAATCGGCGTCGCCGTGATGATGCCCGTGCCGCCCGCGATGCCCGCGGAGCTGGCCGCCGAGATCACCGGCGTCGCGGCCATCGAGCTGAAGATGATCGCCGAACTCCACGAGGTCTATGGCCGGCGCCCGCCGGGCAATCTCAAGGAGCGCAGCACCGCCTACCTCACCGCGTGGACCGAGGAGCGCGGCATCGACGTGGTGAAACCCGCGTCGATCAACGCGGCGCTCGGCGGCCAGATGAAGCGCGAGCTGCGCCAGCAGATCATGAAGCGCATGGTGCGGAACCTCCCGAACCTGATGCCCTTCATGGTCGGCGCCGCGGTCGGGGCGGTGATGAACCGCCGGGACACCAAGAAGCTCGCTGAGCGGGTCCGTGCGGACCTGCGGAGGTCGCAGGTGTCCTGGGGCGCCCTCCTTGAGTTGCCGCCCCTTGAGCAGCCCGTGAAGCCTCTGGACCCGCTGGGTCCCGACGCGCCGCCCGAGGAGCTGGGGGCCTGACGCCGCGGCCCCGCAGCAGGTCCTCAATCAGCGGGTCGCTGAGCACCCAGGTCTCTGAGCACCCAGGTCTCTGAGAAGCAGCTCTCTAAGAAGCCCGTACCGCCGTGAGCGCCGCCGCGAGCTCCTCGGGATGCCGCGTCGACACGTACACGTACGGGGTCGGGTCCTGCGGGTCCGTGATCTCGACGCGCAGCGCCGTCGGGATGTAGGCGCGCAGCAGCATGAAGGCGCGCGGGTCGGCCTTCGGGCCGCGCCAGGCGCGTGCCTCTTCCGCGTCGAGCACCTCGGCCTCGCCCAGGGCGGAGACCGGGATCTTCGCGTCTCCCACGACGAGCGAGTCCGCCACCACGCGGATCCGGGGGGAGCCGTACGAACTGGTGACGACCGCGGCGACCGCCGTCCCGGCGACCAGGCCGCCGAGCAGCGGCAGGGTGCCGAAGGGGAGCATGATCAGCGCCATCGCGACGCCGACCAGGAGCGAGACAAGCCACCAGGAGCGGGGCGCCGTCAGGCGTTCTTCGTAAGGCTGCATGGAGGCAAGCTTGGCACGATGAGCTCCGTTGCCGGACTCGCGGGTAAGGTCTGCGGCTGTGAGTGGTACTTCAGCAGCTCTGACGCCCCCGGCCGACGCCATAGCGCCCGTCCGCCACCCCGACGCGCCCGCCCCCGGCGAGCTCATCGGAGCCCATTACGAGCACTGCTTCGGCTGCGGCGAAGGGCAGGCCCACGGGCTGCACCTCGCGACCCGTGCCGGTGAAGGTGTGGGCGTCACCGCCGAGTTCACCGTCCGTGAGGCCCACCAGGGCGCTCCGGGCCTCGCCCACGGCGGAGTGCTCGCCACGGCGCTCGACGAGACGCTCGGCTCGCTGAACTGGCTGCTGCGGGTGATCGCCGTGACCGGTCGGCTCGAGACCGACTTCGCACGGCCCGTGCCGCTCGGCACCGTGCTCTTCCTCGAGGCCGAGGTGACCGCCGTCTCCGGGCGCAAGATCTACTCCCGGGCCACCGGGCGGATCGGCGGCCCCGACGGGCCCGTCGCCGTCCGTGCCGAGGCCCTCTTCATCGAGGTCAAGGTCGACCACTTCATCGAGAACGGCCGCTCGGAGGAGATCCGGGCCGCCATGGACGACCCTGACCAGAACCGCCGCGCACGTGCCTTCGAGGTGAACCCGTGACCCCCGCGCCCCCAGTAGCCGCAGCATCCCGTGCGGAGCTCGACGTCCAGATCCGTCGCGTCGACTCCGAGGTGCCGCTGCCGTCGTACGCGCAGCCCGGTGACGCCGGAGCGGATCTGCGGACCACCGAAGCGTGCGAACTCGCCCCGGGTGAGCGGGTTGTCCTGCCCACCGGCGTGTCTATCGCGCTGCCCGAGGGGTACGCGGCCTTCGTACACCCGCGTTCCGGTCTTGCCGCCCGCTGCGGTGTCGCCCTGGTGAATGCCCCAGGGACGGTGGATGCCGGGTACCGTGGGGAGATCAAGGTGATCGTGGTGAATCTCGACCCGCGCGAGAGCGTGCGGTTCGAGCGCTTCGACCGGATCGCCCAACTGGTCGTCCAGCAGGTCGAGAAGGTGCGCTTCCGTGAGGTGGCGGAGCTTCCCGACTCGGCGCGGGCCGAGGGGGGCTTCGGGTCCACCGGTGGCCATGCCGCCGTGGGCGTCGGCTCGGGTGAACAAACGGGTGGGAATCGATACGCATCGGTCGTATCTGACCGGGAAGGACAGTGACGTGTTCGGACGTCGCAAGAAGGACAGTGCCGCCGAGGACGCGGCGGGCGAGGCCGAGCAGGTCGTCGGGGAACCCGACGGTGCTGACACTGATGACACGGCCGCCGCGGTGCCGTCGCGCGTGAGGCTCGAGCCCGAGCCCCGCCCCGACGGCCCCTGGGACGCCTCCGAGGTCCGCGAGCCCGGCGAGGGCCGGGTGGACCTGGGTGGCCTCTTCGTACCGGGTGTCGAGGGCATGGAGCTGCGGGTGGAGGTCGCGGGTGACGCGATCGTCGCGGCTACCGTCGTGCTCCAGGACAGCGCCATCCAGCTCCAGGGCTTCGCCGCCCCCAAGAAGCAGGGCATCTGGGGCGAGGTCCGCGAGGAGATCGCCTCGGGCATCACCCAGCAGGGCGGTGTCATCGACGAGGTCGAGGGCCCTCTCGGCTGGGAGCTGCGCGCGCAGGTTCCGGTGCAGCTGCCGGACGGCACGGGCGGGGTGCAGGTCGTGCGCTTCATCGGTGTCGACGGTCCGCGGTGGTTCCTGCGTGGGGTCATCTCCGGCCAGGGCGCGGTGCAGCCGCAGGCCGCGGGACTCCTCGAACAGATCTTCAGGGACACCGTCATCGTGCGCGGCGAGGGCCCGATGGCGCCCCGCGACCCGATCGTCCTGAAGCTCCCGGACGACGCCCAGATGGTCGCCGAGGGTGGCGTCCAGCAGGAGCAGCAGGAGGGCTCGCGCTTCTCGGGCGGCATGGGCCAGCTCCAGCGGGGCCCTGAGATCACCGAGGTGCGCTAGGCGCTCCTGGAGACGTGCGCAGGCGCCCCCGGGTGACCTGACCACGAGTTGCAGGCCGATGGGCCGTACTCCCTGATGGGAGTGCGGCCCATCGGCGTTTTTGCAGGTGGGAGGGGGGATCGCACCGGAAGACGCGCGGAAGACGTAAGAGAGTCGTCAATGGAGTGCCGCCGGACGTATGGGAGCCGTCAACGGCGGTCGAATTCAGCCACGGAAGGGGTTTGCTCAAGACGTCAGATCACTCGCATCTCATCTAGGAGCACACGATGGCCGACGTGGCCTTCGTCGTCACCACGATCGCGGTATTCGCGCTGGTGGCGTTCATCGCCAAGGGGGTGGCGAAGCTGTGACTGCCGAGAACATCGTCGGTCTCGTAGTGGCCGTCGCCCTGCTGGGCTATCTCGTCCTCGCTCTCGTGTTCCCGGAGAGGTTCTGAGTACGAAATGAGTCCTGTTCTTGCTGGTGTGCTCCAGTTCCTGGCGCTGATGGTGGCGCTGGCCCTGGCATACCGTCCGCTGGGCGACTACATGGCCAAGGTCTACTCCTCCGAGAAGCATCTGCGGGTGGAGAAGTGGATCTACAAGGGCATCGGCGCCAATCCGAACGCCGAGATGCGCTGGCCCGCCTATCTGCGCGGGGTGCTCGCCTTCTCCGCCGTGAGCGTGCTGTTCCTGTATCTGCTGCAGCGGCTCCAGGGCTCGCTGCCCGGGTCGCTCGGCTTCAAGTCGATCGATCCCGATCAGGCCTTCAACACCGCCGCGTCGTTCGTGGCGAACACCAACTGGCAGTCGTACTACGGCGAGCAGGCCATGGGCCACGTCGTGCAGACCGGCGGCCTCGCGGTGCAGAACTTCGTCTCCGCGGCCGTGGGCATCGCCGTCGCGGTGGCCCTGGTGCGGGGCTTCGCCCGCTCCCGTACCGGCGAGTTGGGGAACTTCTGGTCGGATCTGGTGCGCGGCACGGTCCGCATCCTGATCCCGATCTCGGTGCTCGGCGCGATCGTTCTGGTCGCCTGTGGCGCGATCCAGAACTTCTCCGGCATTCACGGGGTCGGCCAGTTCCTGGGAGGCAGCCAGGAGTGGAACGGCGGGGCGGTGGCCTCGCAGGAGGTCATCAAGGAGCTGGGCACCAACGGAGGCGGCTACTTCAACGCCAACTCCGCCCACCCCTTCGAGAATCCGAACGGGTTCTCCAACCTCTTCGAGGTCTTCCTCATCCTGGTGATCCCGTTCGCGATCACGAGGACCTTCGGGCGGATGGTCGGCTCCCTCAGGCAGGGGTACGCGATTCTCGCCACGATGGTCACCATCTGGGTCGGGTTCACCGCACTGATGATGTGGACGGAGTTCCACCACGGGGCTCCCGCCTTCGACGTCGCCGGCGGTGCGATGGAGGGCAAGGAGACGCGGTTCGGGATCGGCGGCTCGGCGATCTTCTCGGTCGCCACGACGCTGACCTCGACGGGCGCCGTCAACTCCTTCCACTCCTCCAACACAGGCTTCGGCGGCGGAATCAACCTCCTCGGCATGCAGTTGGGGGAGATCGCGCCCGGTGGTACGGGGTCGGGCCTCTACGGCATGTTGATCATGGCCATCATCGCGGTGTTCATCGCGGGACTGATGGTGGGCCGCACACCGGAGTACCTCGGCAAGAAGATCGGCACCCGCGAGATCAAGCTGGCGGCCTGCTACATCCTCATCACCCCAGCCCTGGTGCTCGGCTTCACGGCGGTGTCGATGGCGCTGCCCACGCCCAAGGACTCGATGCTCAACACCGGGGCGCACGGCTTCTCCGAGATCCTCTACGCCTACACGTCGGGCGCCAACAACAACGGTTCGGCGTTCGCGGGTCTGAGCGCCGACACGAACTGGTTCAACACCACGATCGGTCTCGCGATGCTGCTCGGCCGGTTCCTGCCGATGGTGTTCGTCCTGGCCCTCGCGGGTTCGCTCGCGGAGCAGAAGCCGATCCCGGCGACGGCGGGCACGCTGCGCACCGAGAAGCCGCTGTTCACCGGCCTGCTGGTCGGCACCATCATGATCATCACCGGTCTGACCTACTTTCCCGCGCTGGCCCTGGGGCCGCTGGCAGAGGGGCTCGCGTCATGACCACCGACACAAAGAAGCCAGAGGAGCCCGGCTCCATGTCCACCGCTACTCCCTCCCGTGCGCCGCACCAGGATGTGCCCGGCGGGCACAAGGACGCCAAGGACGCCAAGGACGCCGGCCGTGTCGGCGGGGGTCTGTTCGACCCCCAGCAGCTCCTGAAGTCCTTCCCGGACGCGGTGCGCAAGCTCGATCCGCGGGTGATGGTCAAGTCTCCCGTGATGTTCGTGGTGCTCGTCGGCTCGGTGGTCACCACTGTCCTCGCGGTCAAGGACCCGGGGGACTGGTTCGGCTGGGCGATCGCCGTCTGGCTCTGGCTGACCACGATCTTCGCCAACCTGGCGGAGGCGGTGGCCGAGGGCCGCGGCAAGGCGCAGGCGGACACCCTGCGCAAGGCCAAGACCGACACGGTCGCGCGCCGCCTCAGCGGCACGGCCGAGGAGCAGGTGCCCGGTACCGAACTGCGCATCGGCGACCTGGTCGTCTGTGAGGCGGGCGACGTGATCCCCGGCGACGGTGACGTCGTCGAGGGAGTGGCGAGCGTCGACGAATCGGCGATCACCGGTGAATCGGCCCCGGTCATCCGGGAGTCGGGCGGTGACAGGTCCGCCGTGACCGGCGGTACGAAGGTCCTCTCCGACCGCATCGTCATCAAGATCACGACGAAGCCGGGCGAGACCTTCATCGACCGCATGATCAACCTGGTCGAGGGTGCTGCCCGGCAGAAGACACCCAATGAGATCGCGCTGAACATCCTCCTCGCGTCCCTCACCATCGTCTTCCTGCTCGCGGTCGTCACGCTCCAGCCGTTCGCCGTGTACGCCGGTGCCGAGCAGTCCATGATCGTGCTTGCCGCGCTCCTGGTGTGCCTGATTCCGACGACCATCGGTGCACTGCTCTCCGCGATCGGCATCGCGGGCATGGACCGCCTGGTCCAGCGCAACGTACTCGCCATGTCCGGGCGGGCGGTCGAGGCCGCCGGTGACGTCTCGACGCTGCTGCTCGACAAGACGGGCACCATCACGCTCGGCAACCGGCAGGCCGCCGAGTTCGTGCCGGTGCGCGGGACGACCGAGGCCGAGCTCGCGGACGCCGCCCAGCTCTCTTCGCTGGCCGACGAGACGCCCGAGGGCCGCTCCATCGTCGTACTGGCGAAGGAGAAGTACGGGCTTCGCGAGCGTCACCAGGGTGAGTTGGAGGGGGCCGAGTGGGTCGCCTTCACGGCGCAGACGCGGATGTCGGGTGTCGACCTCGTCCAGGACGGGACCGGGCAGGACGGTGCCGGGCGCAAGGTCCGCAAGGGCGCGGCCGGTTCGGTCGTCGCCTGGGTCACCGAGAACGGCGGCTTCGTCTCCGACGACGCCCAGGGCCTGACCGACGCCATCTCGCAGGCCGGTGGCACACCGCTGCTTGTCGCCGCCGAGGACGACAAGGGGGCGCGCGTCCTGGGCGTCATCCATCTCAAGGACGTCGTCAAGGAGGGCATGCGGGAGCGGTTCGACGAGCTGCGCCGCATGGGCATCAAGACCGTCATGATCACGGGTGACAACCCGCTGACCGCCAAGGCGATCGCGGATGAGGCGGGCGTGGACGACTTCCTCGCCGAGGCCACGCCCGAGGACAAGATGGCGCTGATCAAGCGGGAGCAGGCCGGCGGCAAGCTCGTCGCGATGACCGGTGACGGCACGAACGACGCGCCCGCCCTTGCTCAGGCGGACGTGGGTGTGGCCATGAACACCGGGACCTCGGCCGCCAAGGAGGCCGGGAACATGGTGGACCTGGACTCCAACCCCACCAAGCTCATCGAGATCGTCGAGATCGGCAAGCAACTCCTGATCACCCGGGGTGCGTTGACGACCTTCTCGATCGCCAACGACGTCGCGAAGTACTTCGCGATCATCCCCGCCATGTTCGCCGTGGTCTATCCGGGCCTCGACAAGCTCAACATCATGGACCTGTCGTCTCCGGAGTCGGCGATCCTGTCGGCCGTCATCTTCAACGCGCTGATCATCATCGCCCTGGTGCCGCTGGCCCTGAAGGGCGTGCGGTACCGGCCGATGAGCGCGGACAAGATGCTGCGGCGCAACCTCGGCGTCTACGGGCTCGGCGGTCTCATCGCCCCGTTCATCGGCATCAAGATCATCGACCTGATCATCTCCCTCATCCCCGGTCTCTAATTTCCTGAAAGCGTGCTGACCCGTCATGAACAACTCCGTTGGAAGCACGGCGCGGTTGCTGGGGGCCGGGCTGCGTGCCCTGCTCGTGCTCACCGTGATCTGCGGTGTCATCTATCCGCTGGCCGTCACCGGGATCGCCCAGGCCCTGTTCAACGACAAGGCCAACGGCTCCGAGGTCAGGAGCGAGGGCAAGGTCGTCGGCTCCGAGCTGATCGGGCAGACGTACAACCTGCCGCTGAAGAAGGGCCAGGAGACGGCCGCGCCCGACCTGAAGTGGTTCCAGCCTCGGCCGTCCAACGGTCTGGGCGAGAACAGCGTGAACACTCAGTACAAGCTGATTCTGTCGGGTGCGACGAACCTCGCCGGTGACAGCAAGGACCTGATCGCGAGCGTCAGGGCCGCCAAGGCCGCCGTGGTCAAGGACAACTCCACGGCCGACTTCAAGGTCAAGGCATCGGACGTGCCGGCCGAGGCCGTCACCTCCTCCGGGTCGGGTCTGGACCCGCACATCTCCCCGCAG
This sequence comes from Streptomyces sp. NPDC056486, assembly GCF_042795295.1. NCBI lineage: Bacteria > Bacillati > Actinomycetota > Actinomycetes > Kitasatosporales > Streptomycetaceae > Streptomyces > Streptomyces sp. NPDC056486. Next base: position 1,644 of record NZ_JBHTSF010000212.1, on the reverse strand, counting down.
TACGCGGAGCTGCAGGCCCACCGGGTGGCCGAGAAGAACGGCCTCGGCGTGAACAAGGTCGAGAAGCTGGTCGACGAGCACATCGACGGGCGGATCCTCGGCTTCGTGGGCGAGCCCCGCGTCAACGTCCTCCAGCTCAACATCGCGCTGAAGGAGCTCGTCGCCGACAAGGGCTGATCCTGTCCGAACACCCTTTGTGGCCCGCCGTGCTCCGGTCCTGCCGACCGGAGCACAGCGGGCCACTGTCGCGTCCGCCCGTACAGGACTTATTACTTCACGCCTTGACGGAAGCCTGGTCCGTACCTACTCTCTCGGCCCAACACGCGTGTTCAGAAAGGTACATGGAGTTCACATACGAGAATGGATGGCCCTCGCATGGCTGACACCCCCACACCGCCCGTGCGCCACCACCGCAGATCCCGCAGAACAGTCCTCGCGACCCTCGCCACCACGGTGACCGCACTGGTCGCCGCCCTCCTCGCCTGGCCCGGCGCCGAGCGCGCCGACGCGGCGCCCAGCACCTTCGCCCACCCCGGAGTCGCCGTATCCCGCGGCCAGTTGGACTTCACCAGGGAGAAGGTCAACGCCGGGGCCCAGCCCTGGAAGAGCGCCTACGACCAGATGATGGGGAGCAAGTACGCCTCCCTGTCGCGCACGCCCAAGCCACGCGCGGTCGTCGAGTGCGGCTCCTACTCGGACCCCAACTACGGCTGCACCGACGAGCGCGAGGACGCGACAGCCGCGTACACCACGGCGCTCGCCTGGTACATCACCCGTGACGAGCGCTACGCGAAGAAGTCCATCGAGCTGATGGACGTCTGGTCCGCCACCATCAAGGACCACACCAACAGCAACGCCCCGCTGCAGACCGGCTGGGCGGGCTCTTCCTGGCCCAGGGCCGCCGAGATCATCAAGCACACGTACACCGGCAGCTGGGGCAACTCCGGCCGTTTCGCGACGATGCTGCGCACCGTCTACCTGCCCGAGATCATCAACGGCTCCAACTCCAACGGCAACTGGGAGCTGTCGATGATGGAGGCAGCCATCGGCATCTCCGTCTTCATCGAGGACAAGGGGTCGTACGACAAGGCGATGGCGAAGTTCCGTACGCGCACCGCCGCGTACGTCTATCTCGCGTCCGACGGCGACCTGCCCAAGACCGTGCCGAGCCAGAACCTGGACACCCGCGCGAAGATCGTCAAGTACTGGCAGGGACAGGGCACCTTCACCACCGGGCTCACCCAGGAGACGTGCCGCGACTTCACCCACACCGGATACGGGCTCTCCGCGATCTCCCACGTCGCCGAGACCAGCCGCATCCAGGGCGATGACCTCTACAAGACGGACGTCGGCGAGCGGCTGCGCCAGGGCCTCGGCTTCCAGGCCAAGTACGAGCTGGGTGAGGCGCCGCCGAGCTCGCTCTGCGGCGGCTCGGTCCACCGGGGCCTCGGTCCCATTACCGAGGTCGGCTACAACGCCCTCCACAACCGCCTCGGCCACGCCATGAGCAACACCCAGAAGCTCACCGAGCAGAACCGTCCGGCGGGCTCGAACAATCTGTTCGTCGCCTGGGAGACCCTGACCCACGCGGACAACCCGAGCTGATCACGACCCCGTCGGGCCGTGCGCGCGGTGCGACCACGC
>NZ_JBHTSF010000211.1:0-13150 GCF_042795295.1 Streptomyces sp. NPDC056486 | reverse complement strand
ATGCCGTACGAGATGCGGGACCGTCGCCCGAAGAACCGTCACCCGAAGCCGCGGGAGTCCTGCTTCAGTGCCGTGTCGACCGTCAGGGCCGTCGCCACGACGAGGCTCAGGAGCGGCTCGGGCAGCTGGTAGTGGATCTGCAGGACGTAGTTGTCCGCGGTCGTGAACATCGTCTTGGCGAGGCCTTCCCAGGTCTTCGTGATCCGGGCGACCTCGTTGTCCGCGTGGTCGACGATCGAGAAGTTCCAGGCGCGCCAGTTCTCGGCCTTGATCGCACCGGCCTGCTGGCCGTTGACCATGATCGCGAAGTTGATCTTCCCGATCATGTTCTGCTGGACGATCTCGCCGATCGGCTGGCCGTCGGCGCGCTCGACGATGACCCGCGACTTCATGAACTTGCGGGGGCGGGTCAGCTGCATCACCGGCTGGCCGTACGCGTCGCGGATCTCGAGCTTGTGCGTCATGAACTGGTCGATGCTGGAGACGAAGCGCGCGACCTTCTTCAGCGTGCTCTGACCGACCTGGACGACCGAGCCGAGCACGTTGCCCGACTGGTCCATGACGCTGTACTCGTTCGTCAGCTCGATGAGCTTGGCCTTCTGGTTCACCACGAGGACCGGCTCGGTGAAGAGCGTGCCGCCGCCCTGCGACGAGGGCGCGACGCCCGCCTGCTGCTGGACCTGGCGCTGCACCTTGGCCGGGTCGGCCTGCGGGACCGCCTGCTGGGGGTGACCGTAGGCCTGCTGCGGGGCCTGCTGCTGGCCGAACTGCCCTTGCGGCTGGGCGTATTGAGCCTGCTGCTGACCGTACGGGGCCTGCGCCTGCTGCTGGGCCTGCTGCGGCTGGGCCGGCTGAGCCTGCTGCGGAACCTGCTGGGCCTGCTGGGCGGCCTGCGCGGGCTGACCGCCGGCCTGCTGCTGGTCCTGGCTGGTGTGCTGGGTCCACTGGGAGCCGTCCCACCAGCGCAGCAGCCGGAGCGCGCCCTGGGGGTCCGGATACCAGCCTGCAGGAGTGTTCGAATGCGTTGTCACCCGGGCACACTACCCCGATGAGTCGGGCGGTTCGCCAGGGTCTGGCGGGACCTGTGACGACGGACTCACCGGGGGCAGGTTTCAGCCATCACCGACTTCACCGGGTTCGTCCGCAAACGCCGGGCGTACCGAGCCTAGAAGCCGGGCGTACCGAGCCTAGAAGCGGACCTCGACCCTCAACGGCCCATCACCCACCCGTATCTCCACTGCCCCGACTCGCCCTGCCGCCCGCACATCGGCCCGCGCGAGCTCGAAGCGGTCCAGGCTCGCGCGCGGGCCGATGGCCACAATTCCCGCCACCTCCGCCCGCATGGAGAGCCGCGCCTCCGACTTCGCCTTGCGAATCGCCGCGATGGCCTCCGAGGCCGTCGCCAGGATCGAGGCGTCCGCTCCGGCAGGGATCTCCGGCGTGGGCCAGGCCGCGCGGTGGACCGAGCCGGGGGCGTACCAGGACCAGACCTCCTCCGTCACGAAGGGAAGGACCGGCGCGAACAGGCGCAGCAGGGCGTCAAGGACGGCCCGCAGCGTCGCACGCGCCGACTCCGTCCCGGCGCCCTCCCCTTGGTCGCCGTACGCCCGCGCCTTCACCAGCTCGACGTAGTCGTCGCAGAAGCGCCAGAAGTACCGCTCCGTACGCTCAAGCGCCCGCGCGTAGTCGAAGTCGTCGAAGGCCGCCGTCGCCTCTTCGACGGTCGCGGCGAGTTCGGCGAGCACCGCCAGGTCCAGCGGCTCGGTGACCTGAGCCCGGGCAACCGGTCCGTCCGCCTCACCGAGACCGAGGCTCAGCACGAACTTGCCGACGTTCAGGAGCTTCGTCGCCAGACGGCGGCCGACCTTCATCTGGCCGACGTCGAACGCCGTGTCCGTGCCGGGCCGTCCGCTCGCCGCCCAGTAGCGGACCGCGTCCGAGCCGTGCCGCTCGAGCAGGTCCCCGGGCGTGACCGCGTTCGACTTGGTCTTCGACATCTTCTTGCGATGGGGGTCGAGGATCCAGCCGGAGATCGCGGCATGACGCCACGGCAGCTCACCCTGCTCGGCGTGCGCGCGCACCACCGTCGCGAACAGCCAGGTACGGATGATCTCGTGCGCCTGCGGCCGGACGTCCATGGGGAAGACCCGCGCGAACAGATCCGGGTCCGAGCGCCATCCGCCGGCGATCTGCGGGGTGAGCGAGGAGGTGGCCCAGGTGTCCATGACGTCCGGGTCGCCGATGAAGCCGTGCGGCGCCCCGCGCTGGGTGTTCTCGTATCCGGGCGGGGCCTCCGCGCTCGGGTCGACGGGCAGGGCGGAGGCGTCCGGGACGATCGGGTGGCCGTGGTCCGGCTCGCCGTGGCCGTCCAGCGGATACCAGACCGGGATCGGCACGCCGAAGAAACGCTGCCGGCTGACCAGCCAGTCACCGTTGAGACCGCCGACCCAGTTCTCGTAGCGCACCCGCATGTGCGGCGGATGCCACGCCAGCTCGCCGCCCCGCGCCATGAGTTCGTCCCGCAGCCGCTCGTCGCGGCCGCCGTTGCGCAGGTACCACTGCCGGGTGGTGACGATCTCCAGGGGCCGCTCGCCCTTCTCGTAGAACTTCACGGCGTGCGTGACGGGCCGCGGCTCGCCCTCCATTTCACCGCTCACCCGCAGCAGCTGAACGACACGCTCCCGCGCGGTGTGCGCCGTGGCCCCCGCAAGTTTCGCGTACGCCGCGACGGCCTGGGCCGATTCGACCCCGCTCGGCGGCTGCGTGAGGAAGCGGCCGTCCCAGCCGATCACCGGGCGCGTGGCGAGCCGCAGTTCGCGCCACCAGGTGACGTCGGCGGTGTCGCCGAACGTGCAGATCATCGCGATCCCCGTGCCCTTTTCCGGGACCGCGGCGCGGTGGGCCACGACCGGCACGTCGACGCCGAAGAGCGGCGTGCGGACCGTCGCGCCGACCAGGTCCTTGTGGCGTTCGTCGTCGGGGTGGACGACCAGGGCGACGCAGGCCGGGAGGAGTTCGGGCCGTGTCGTGTCGATCGCGACGGGCCGTCCTTCCAGGCCGTGGAAGGTGAGCCGGTGGTAGGCGCCGGGACGCTCCCTGTCCTCCAGTTCGGCCTGTGCGACGGCCGTGCGGTAGGTGATGTCCCACAGGGTGGGCGCCTCGGCGATGTACGCCTCGCCGCGCGCCAGGTTGTTGAGGAACGCGAGCTGCGCGGTGGCGCGCGCCTCGGTGCCGATCGTCCGGTACGTACGCGACCAGTCGACGGACAGGCCGAGCAGCCGCCACAGCTCCTCGAAGGCCTTCTCGTCCTCGACGGTGAGCCGCTCACACAGCTCGATGAAGTTCCGCCGGGAGACGGGGAGTTGCCCCTTGCCCGACTTCCCCGACTCCCCCGGCTCCCCCGACTCCCCGGGCGGCTCGAACGACGGGTCGTAGGGCAGCGCGGGATCGCACCGCACACCGAAGTGGATCTGGACGCGGCGCTCGGTCGGCAGGCCGTTGTCGTCCCAGCCCATCGGGTAGAAGACTTCCTTGCCGCGCATGCGCTGATAGCGGGCGACGGTGTCGGTGTGCGTGTACGAGAAGACGTGTCCGACGTGCAAGGAACCGCTGACCGTGGGCGGCGGGGTGTCGACGGAGAAGATCTCCTCACGCGTCCTGGAGCGGTCGAAGGCGTATACGCCCGACTCGTCCCATCGCCGCGACCATTTCTCTTCGAGCCCGTCGAGAACAGGCTTGTCGGGGACGCCGTCCGCGCTCGCGCGATGGGGGAAGGTCATGGCTGTGCATGGTATGCGCGGGCGGGATTTGACGGCCTCCTGTTTTCGGCGGCAGGCTCGGGCGACTCACGGGGAGGACACCACCATGGAATCAGCACGCGCGTCGAGAGAACGGCAGGCCGTGGCGGCTCAGGTCGCGGGGCCGTTCATCGAGTCGAACCGCCCGCAAACCGTCTTCGCGCCCTGGTGGATGCCGCCGCTGACGGGCGTCGTCGCGGGCGTGCTCGCGTATGTGAGCGCCGACAACACCCTCGTCCGTACGCTGGTTCCGCTCGCCGCGGCCCTGCTCGGCTGGCTGCTCGGCGCCGCCTGGCCGCGCCTGAGGGCGCGTACGGTCTGGCGGTTGAGCGGCGCGGGCCTCCAGCGGCTGAGCGGGGGCCGGGCCACGGCGACGTACCCCTTCTCTCGGGAGCAGCCCCTGCTGCTCAGCGCGATGGCCCTCGAAGTGCGCGCCCCCACCGACTACGGCTCGACGAAGGTCGGCAACCTCTGTGCGATGGGCCTGGAGGACATGGCGATCGCCATGTTCCCCTTCTGGGTCACCACCCGGCGGCTCGGCGCCCCGCTGCGGCTCTTCGACGGCCCTGGCGAACCGGAGGGCAACGCGGCCGCCCGTGAGGCGGGCTTCTCGCGTCGTGAGGCGGCGCTGCTCGCGGCCTAGGCCGAGGGGCCGCTGCCCGCCCAGGCCGTCGGTCCCGTCGAGCTCTCCCGGCCCGAACCGGAGGTCCGCTCGCGCAAGCTGGGACGCCGGATCGGCTTCTGCGTCGTGGGACTCATCAGCCTCGGTGCGGTCATCGTGCCGTCGGACGACGGCATCGAGGGGCGCGTGGCCCTGATCGGCTCGCTCGCCACGGTGGTCCTGGTGTGGGCCGCCGGTTCCTTCTACCGCGTCCTGCGCACCCCGCCCGCACACTGGACCGTCAGCCCGCAGGGTGTCACCGCCCGCGACCCGTGGTTCGGCACGACGGAGCTGCCCGCGTCCGCGATCGCCGGGATCGTGCCCACGGAGCTCACCCGCGAGAGCGGCGACGGCAAGGTCAGCGTCTCGCTCATCCTGCAGTTCTACGGCCACGACCTGGCCCTGATCGGCACCTCGTACTCGGGCGACGTCCCGCCGGACGAGCTGCTTGCCGTGCTCCGTTCCCGCGGCTACCGCGTGATCCAGGACCAGCGGCGCAACAACACCTACGACGTGGACCCGAGCTTCCTGCCGCACCAGGTGCTGCCCGAGGCGCGGTTCACGCTCGACATCGACCATGTGGGCTGGGAGGGCGAGCACGGCGCGCTGCGCATCCCGCGCACGGAGATCGGCGGCCTCGAACTGCACACCCGGTCCGGGCATCCGTGGCTGCGGCTGCGTGGCACGGAGGGCGAGGAGCTGCTGCACGCGCCGCTCGGCGCGCTGCGGGTCTCGCGCAGTGAACTGCGGGACCAGGCAAGGGCATTGGGCTATCCGGTGAGCGATCCGGAGCGGGACGCGTACGAGTCGGCGGCGTTCGCCGGTCTCTCGGCGCCCTCGGTTCCACACGCGTACGGGGCGCCCACTCCCCCGGCAGCAGCTCCCCCCGCGTTCGCCGCACCCGCAGCCGAAGTGACCGTGGGCATGCCCGGCGGCACCCGCAAGTGGTACTACATCACCGGTGTGATCGCCGGCGTCATCGTCATGGGCGTGCTCGCCTTCAAGCTGCGCTATCTCTTCGACAGCGGCCTGAGCTGGGCGGCCTGGGGCGTTCCCGCGGGCGCGGCGGTGGGCGCGCTCGGCGGCTTGCTGTACGACCGGCGCCGCCCCGCGCTCGTCCTGGGCGGGGAAGGCATCCGGATGGCGGCCGAGGGCGGTCGGAGGAAGGCCGAGTGGCAGCACGCGCGGCCGTCGATCGGCGGTGTGGGCGTCGACGACCACGACGGCAGCGTCGAGGCGCTCCTCGTCTGGTCGCCGACGGGCCAGGTCATCCGCAAGGAGAGCCTGAACGTCCCCGACGCCGAGGAGCTGCGGCTCGCCTGCGAGCGGACCGGACTGCCGTGGGGGCGGCCGGACCTGGGGGCGTGGGGGCCGCCGCCGGAGCTGTAGTCCGACGACGGCCCTCACCAGGGACCGGCGTGTCAGGCGGAGATGATCGCGGGGTCGCTGACCCCGGTCTGGCCGTTCTCCACGTGCCCGGCGAAGCGCCGCAGGAAGGTTCCGTCCGCGTCGGACTTCACCGTCACGTCGTACCAGCGCTTGCTCGTCCGCAGGTCGACGGCGTGCGTGACCGTGCCGCCCGCCTTCACCTTGAAGGTCTGGGCGGCGCCGCCGTAGGCGTTGGACACGCTGAGGTTGATGTCGGCGCTGCCCCCGTTCTTCAGGGTGAGGACGAGGTTGCCGGTGACCTTGTCATGGCGGGCGGTGACCTCGGGTCCCGCGGTCTTGCCGGGTCCCTTGAAGACGCGCAGGAAGCCGTTCGGGCCGAACACCGACAGGTCGTACGCGTCCTTCGAGTACTTCGTGTTCCAGGTGTCGGAGATCTTCTTGCCGGCCTCCGTGGTGTACGTCCAGGGGCCGTCCGTGCGGTTGTTCGAGCGGACGTGGAAGCAGGCGCCCGCCGCTTCGCCGCCGCTGAAGGTGAGCGTGAACTTCCCGTCGGCGGGCACCGCCGTCCCGTCCACCAGCGGGACGTACGGCAGCGGGCGCGAGGGCCGGGAGCCGGACTCCTGCTTGGGCAGCGACGCCTTCGCGGGCGCCTTGGGCACGTAGTCGGGGTGGCGCTTGTTGTCCGGCGGCTCGTAGGCGCCGGTGTCCGGCATCTCGTCGGGGTCCATGTCCTTGCCGCCGAAGTCGAAGGCGGAGGTCAGGTCACCGCAGATGGCGCGGCGCCACGGCGAGATGTTGGGCTCGCGCACGCCGAAACGCTTCTCCATGAACCGGATGATCGACGTGTGGTCGAAGACCTCGGAGTTCACGAACCCGCCGGTGCTCCAGGGCGAGACGACGACCATCGGGACGCGCTGGCCGAGGCCGTAGTGTCCGGCGGCGTACTTGGCGTCGCCGGGGAAGTAGTCGAGCTTCGTGTCGACGGTGGACAGGCCCTGATCGGCGGAGGACGGCACGTACGGCGGCACGACGTGGTCGAAGTAGCCGTCGTTCTCGTCGTACGTGATGAACAGCGCGGTCTTGCTCCACACCTCGGGGTTGGAGGTGAGCGCGTCCAGGACCTGCGAGATGTACCAGGCTCCGAAGTTCACCGGCCAGTTGGGGTGTTCGCAGAACGCCTCGGGCGCGGCGATGTAGGAGACCTGCGGGAGCTTGTCGGCCTTCACGTCGGCCTTCAGAAGGTCGAAGTAGCCGTCGCCCGCCTTCACGTTGGTGCCGGTGCGCGCCTTGTCGTAGAGGGGGTCGCCGGGCTTGGCGTTGCGGTACTTGTTGAAGAAGAGCAGCGAGTTGTCGCCGTAGTTACCGCGGTAGGCATCGTCTATCCAGCCCCAGTGCCCGGCCGCGTCCAGACCGTCACCGATGTCCTGGTAGACCTTCCAGGAGACCCCGGCCTGTTCGAGACGCTCGGCGTACGTCGTCCAGTCGTAGCCCGCCTCCTGGTTGCCGAGGACCGGGCCGCCGCCCTTGCCGTCGTTGCCGACGTGGCCGGACAGCATGTAATAGCGGTTGGGGTCCGTGGCCCCCATGAACGAACAGTGGTAGTCGTCGCAGACGGTGAACGCGTCGGCGAGCGCGTAGTGGAACGGAATGTCGTCGCGCGTCAGGTACGCCATCGTCCGCTCGGACTTGGCGGGGATCCAGTTGTCGTACTTTCCGTTGCTGAAGGCGCTGTGGCCGCCGGCCCAGTCATGGTCGAGACCCGCGATGAACTGCATGCCGAGGTCTTCGGCGTCCGGATGGAAGGGCAGCACTTCTTTGCCGCCGCCGGACTGGTTCCAGACGGGTTTTCCGCTGGGCAGGGTCACCGGACGCGGGTCGCCGAAGCCGCGTACGCCCTTCATCGTGCCGAAATAGTGGTCGAAGGACCGGTTCTCCTGCATCAGGACGACAACGTGCTCGACGTCCTCGATGGAGCCGGAGCGGCGCTGGGCGGGCAGTGCGGCCGCGCGGGAGATGCTCTGCGAGAGCGACGCGAAGGCTGCGGTGCCGCCGGCGAGTTGCATGAACCGGCGCCGATTGAGTTCTGGCATGAGTGGAATCGACCTCGTTGTGTGGTGTGGGGGATGTGAGCGCGTGAAGTGTTTCAAGGGGAGCAAGGATCAGGGAAGGGGCTGTGACCTCGATGTGAAGAGAAGTCCAACCCTCGGTGGGAAGGACACAAGCCCCGACCTTATGAGGCCATTCATCCCGTATTTGGCATATATCTTGCGACATGCCTTCCTTGCCCCCCTCCCTCCCCCGGCACCTCAGCTCGTGAGGATGACCAGCTGCTGGGTCGCGCGGGTCATCGCGACATAGCGGTCGACCGCCCCTTCGATCCCTTCGCCGAAGGCATCGGGATCGACGAGGACGACCAGGTCGAACTCCAGCCCCTTCGCGAGCTCCGGGGTCAGCGACCGGACGCGCGACGTCGCCCGGAACGCCGGATCACCGATGACACACGCGGTCCCGTCGGCGTTGGCGGCGAGCCAGGTGTCGAGGACCTGGCCCAGATCCGCGCCGGATCCGTGGACGACGGGGATGCCGTTGCTGCGGATGGAGGTCGGCACATTGGCGTCCGGGAGCGCGGCCCGGATGACCGGCTCGGCCTCCGTCATGACCTCTTCCGGCGTCCGGTAGTTGACGCTCAGGGACTCCACATTGACGCGGTCGAGCCCGATCCGCTCGAGGCGTTCCTGCCACGACTCCGTGAACCCGTGCCTGGCCTGCGCGCGGTCCCCGACGATGGTGAAACTCCGGGACGGGCAGCGCAGCAACAGCATCTGCCACTCCGCGTCGGTCAGCTCCTGCGCCTCGTCCACGACGACGTGCGCGAACGGCCCTGCGAGCCGGTCCAGGTCGGCGGGCGGCAGTTCGGACTCGTCGACCAGGCTGACCTGGGCGTCCTGGCCGCGCAACATCGTCACCAGACCTTCACCGTCGTCACCGTCCGCCCCCGAAGCGGCCGCGGCGTCGATCAGGTTGTCGACGACCTGCGCCATTTGATCGCGCTGGGCGGCGAGGACGGCTTCGTGGCGACGCTTCCGCCGGGCCGACTCCGGGTCGCCGAGCCGCTGTCGTGCCGCGTCCAGGAGCGGCAGGTCGGACACCGTCCAGGCCTGGGGCGCGTCCTTGCGCCGCAGCGCCCGCACCTCGTCCGGAGTGAGCCAGGGGGCGCACATCCGCAGGTAGGCGGAGTTCGACCACAGGTCTCCGACGAGATCCGCCGCTTCGAGCAGCGGCCAGGCGCTGTGCAGGGTGGTGACCAGCTCCTCGTCGTGCCGCAGCGACCTCTCGAAGAGCTCGCCGGGAACGTCGCCGTCGAGCTTCTCAAGGAGGATCGCGACGAGTTCCTCCCAGACCTGCTCGCGCGCCTCGTTGTGCGCGGTGCCGCGCCCCGCCGCGTCGAACGCCTCGGCCCAGTCGTCGGCGCTCAGCCAGACGTCGGCCCAGTCGGTCGAGACCGTCATGCCCTTGGTGGGCGGCTCCTCGTAGAACCTGACCGCCTTCTCGATCGCCTTCACCATGTCCGCGGACGACTTCAGGCGGGCCACCTCCGGGTCGGCCTCGAGCGCCGCGTCCGCGCCCTCGGCGACGAGGTCCTGCAGGACACAGGTCTGCACGCCCTCCTCTCCGAGGCTGGGCAGGACGTCGGCGACGTACGACAGGTAGGGCCGGTGCGGGCCGACGAACAGCACGCCGCCCCGGCTGTGACCGAGGCGAGGGTCGGAGTAGAGAAGGTAGGCGGAACGGTGCAGGGCGACCACGGTCTTACCCGTACCGGGACCGCCGTCGACGACCAGAGCGCCACGGGACCCCGCCCGGATGATGGCGTCCTGGTCGGCCTGGATGGTGGAGAGCACGTCGCGCATCTGGGACGACCGATTGCTGCCCAGGCTGGCGATGAAGGCGGACTGGTCGTCGAGCGCGGCATGCCCCTCAAGACCGTCGGCGGTGAACACCTCGTCCCAGTAGTCGCTGATGCGGCCGCGGGTCCAGCGGTATCTGCGGCGGCTCGCCAGACCCATCGGGTCGGCGTGGGTCGCCGCGAAGAACGGCTCGGCCGCGGGGGCGCGCCAGTCGAGCAGCAGCCGCCGCCCCTCGCTGTCGGTGAGGCCGAGCCGTCCGATGTACACGGGCTCGGGGTCGTCCGCGCTGACGATGTGTCCCAGGCACAGGTCGAGGCCGAAGCGGCTCAGAGCGCGCAGACGGCCGGTGAGGCGGTGGATCTCCAGATCCCGGTCCATGGCCTCCCGGCCCATGCCGCCAGGTGCCTTGCGCTGGGCGTCGAGGCGGTCGGACACCTCGGCGATCGTCTGCTCGAGGCTCAGTTCGATGGCCGCGAAGTGCTGCTCGTCGTGGGCGATCAGCGTCGGGTCGGCCTTGGGGGCGAGATGGGCGGGAAGGTCGAACGCGGAAAGCAGCGCAGGCACTTAGTGGATCTCCCGTTTCGGCAGGTAGTGGCTTTGGCCTGCGATTGTGCGGTACCACGGGGGCCTTGCCGCAAGCCCCCCGGTGCGCTATAAGTTAAGAGTGGCAAGGAGTGGGAACACCTCCTTGCCTTTTCTTTTGCCCTCTTCTTTCCCTCTCTCGCTCCCCCTGCCCGAGGAGAGTCACGCGTCATGACCGCACGCATCCATGGCACCTGCGCCCCCGGATTCGAGGGCGTACGCGAGGAGTTCGAGCGTAACTTCACCGACCGCGGCGACCTCGGGGCGTCCGTCGCGGCCACGGTCGACGGGGAGTTCGTCGTCGATCTGTGGGGCGGTGACGCGGACAAGACGGGCACGCGCGCGTGGGAGCGCGATTCGCTGGTGAACGTGTACTCCACGACCAAGGGCATGACCGCGCTGTGCGCACATCTCCTCGCCGACCGGGGCGAGCTCGACCTGGACGCGCCGGTCGCCCGCTACTGGCCGGAGTTCGCCCGGGAGGGCAAGGCGGACATCCCCGTGCGCTGGCTGCTGAGCCACCGCTCCGGGGTGATCGCGCCGCGCGAACCCATGACGTCGCACGACCTCTACGACTGGGAGAAGGTGTGCGGGGCGCTGGCCGCGACGCCGCCGTGGTGGAAGCCGGGTTCGGCGCAGGGGTACCACGCGCTGAGCTTCGGCTATCTGGTGGGTGAGGTCGTCCGGCGGATCACGGGGGTCTCGCTCGGTACGTTCCTGCGCAGCGAGGTGGCGGAGCCGCTGGGGGCCGATGTCCACGTAGGCACCCCGGAGAGCGAGCACGGCAGGTGCGCGAACATGTCGAGGCCGCTCACCCCGGACGGCCCGCGCAGCGCGCTCGGCTCCGCTCCCCCGCCCGAGCCGCCCGTGAAGTCGATCGACGACCACCCGATGGCCGCCGTCACGCTGGCCCTGCAGTACCTGCCCGTCGGCAACGTGAACAGTGCGGCTTATCGGTCCGCCGAGATCCCCGCCGCCAATGGGCACGCTTCAGCGCGGGGGCTCGCGACGGTGTACGCGGCGCTGGGAGGCGGGGAGCTGCTGAGCACGGCGTCCCTCGAGCGGCTCAGGACACGACAGGGGCAGCCCGACGAGCCGGACCTGGTGCTCGCGGCGGGGACGCCGTGGGGTGAGAAGTGGGACTGGGGGCTCGGCTACATGCTGAACCTGTACGGGCAGGCCGGGCCCAATCCGCGGGCCTTCGGGCACGGGGGCGCGGGCGGGTCCTACGCGTTCGCCGATCCGGAGAACCGGGTCTCCTTCGCGTACGTGATGAATCAGATGGGCGGCGGGACCTCGGGGGAGGATCTGCGGAGCGTGCATCTGGTGGGGGCGCTGTACCGGGGGATGAGGTAGGGGGTCGGGGGTCCGGCGAGGGCTGAGGCACGGAGCTCGGCGAGGACGGCGGCAGGGCGAGGCAGGAAACGTAATCTGCCTCCATGGAGCAGCCCACCCCCCGCCACCGTCCGACAGGGCAGTACGCCGCCGCCGACCCGCGCAGAGCAGCCATCATCGACGCCGCTCTCGTGCTCTTCGCCAAGGCGGGCTACCTGAACTCCTCGCTCGCGAAGATCGCCGCGGAAGCGGGCACCTCCGCCACCGTCATCACCCACCACTTCGGGTCGAAGCAGCGCCTCCTGATGGCGGTCCTCGAAGCCCGCGAGGAGCGCACGGTCCGTACGTTCGGCCGGCTCGACCCCGGCTCCGGCGGGGGCGGCTCCGGCCACGATGTGCGCGCGCTGTTCCAGGAGGTGCTCGCGCTTGCCGCGTACAACCTCACCCAGCCGGGGCTCATCGAGCTCTACACCAGACTGTCGGCGGAGGCCGGTGACCCCGCGCACCCGGCACACACCTACTTCACCGAGCGGTACGAACGCGTCGCGCACTTTCTCGCTTCCGCGCTGCAACGCTCGGTCGACGCGGGCCAGTTGAGGACGGGCATCGACCCGGAGAGCATCGCCCGCGAGATCCTCGCCGTCTCCGACGGACTCCAGGTCCAGTGGGCCATCGCCGAAGGGCGCCTGGACTTCGTCGGGTTGTACCGCGCCCACCTGGACCGGCTCACCCAGGCCCTCACCCTGGACGGGAAGGGCCTGGGCGAGCCGACCGAGGCGGAGCGGCTCCCCTAGGCCGTCTCCTCAGTGGTACTGGCCGACCTCGTAGTGGCCTGCGGGCTGCTGGTTGATGACGTTGAGGCGGTTGAAGGCGTTGATGACGGCGATCTGGGTCACCAGGGCGGCGAGCTGGTCCTCGTCGTAGTACTTGGCGGCGTTCGCCCACACCTCGTCACTCACACCACCTGCCGCATCGGCGATACGGGTGCCTTCCTCCGCCAGCTCAAGGGCGGCACGCTCGGCCTCGGTGAACACCGTGGCCTCCCGCCAGGCGACGACCAGGTTGAGGCGCACCGAGGTCTCCCCGGCGTGCGCGGCGTCCTTGGTGTGCATGTCGATGCATCCGGCGCAGCCGTTGATCTGACTGGCGCGGAGCATCACCAGTTCCCGCGTCGCGGCCGGCAGCGTCGACTCCGTCAGCGCCTTGCCCGCGGCGATGATGTGCTTCATGGCCTTGGCCGCGACCGGCTTCGTCATGAGGTTCAACCGAGCTTCCATGGTGGGCTCCTGTGTCGTCGGTGCTGGTTACACCCCTAGGACGAGGCAGCCCACACCGGCTGTGACACGACCGAAGGTGACGTACGTCTCCCCGTACGTCACCTGCCGCTAGGGCCCTTCTGATGGATCTCCGTGGGAGAAGGAGCGGCGTTCGGTGCGTGCCCTCGGCGTGCGGCGTGAAGGGTCATGTGGCGGAGTCAC